>JAZQXS010000167.1:0-4219 GCA_045633025.1 Eubacteriales bacterium
ACATGAGGGTGCGGACGCAGGCGGACGTAGATTTGGTCATGAAACGATATGACTTGATTACAAAGACATAATGGGCTGTTGCGTGGGTGCCGTTTTGAAATAATTTTGGTGGTGGTCGCTGAGACCACCACCATCTTTATCTTGTCATGGATCGGGATCCATTTCAAATCATTTCAACCTCGATTCTGTAAACGATCTTGCCCCCAGGCCTTCCATGCCCTCGCGCACATCTCCTCGATGTACTCGCGCTTGATCAACGTCTCTCTCCACTCCCCCGGTATTCCCTCATACCCGTACAGAGCCCCCGCGAGGCCTCCGGCAACAGCCGCAACGGTATCGGTATCTCCACCGAGGTTGACAGCCTTGAGAACGCAATCGCGGTAGCTGTCGGTGGTGAGCAGACACCATACGGCGGCCTCCAGGGTGTCCACCACGTAGCCGGTGCTTCGGATTCCGTCCTCTGCAAGCTTGTCGAAATCGAGATCGAAAAGGCGGGCGTAGTGAGAAATTTCGGGGTTATCCCGGAGGTGCGCCTCGGCGCGGCGGAGGGCTGTCCACACAACATTCTTGTTCGGATCGCCCAACAGATGGAACAGAATGAACGCATAGATTAAGCACCCCAGTTTCGACCGCTCATGGGCATGAGTCAGGGCGGAGGCGGAGCGAATCAGCTCCGTCCAATCGTCGTACTTCATGTTGTGGGAGTAAGCATACAGCACGAATGGGTGGATCCGCATCAGCGAACCGTTCCCGTTGGCGTACTCACCGTTCTGACCGCACTCCGTAGCAGGAAGGTCGGGGGGTGTCAGATGGATGCGGATGGCGTTGAGACAGGTATGGCCAACGTCAAACGCCACGCCCGTGGGCGTATATTCGCCCTGCGAGAGCCACTTGACGAAGTTGGTCATGATCTTCTCGTAGTCCACCGTTCCGTCTGCGAGGCTATCCAATGCGGCGATGGACATGCTGGTATCGTCCGACCATGCGCCCGCCGGGACGGAATAGGTGCCGTAGCCCTGCATATCGGTCACAGGCTTTTTCTTCAACTCCTCGCGGGAGCAGAACTCCACGGGCACGCCCAGTGCATCCCCGATGGCGTGGCCGATCATGACGGCCTTGATTTTGCTTTGAAGCTCATTCGGTTTCATCAATCGTCCTCCTCTTGTTTCAGGTACTCCTCAAGATCCATTTTCTCGGCGCAACCCATGCGCACCGACGAGATGGCCTCGCTCATGGCGTAGTAGCTCCGCTCCACGCCTCGGTTGGTCTGACGGTAATTGGCGGCGCGGTTACGGCGGATGCCAAGGTTGTCGGCAGTCTCCACCGCGTCGATGTTGGCGGCGAGGAAGATGAACTCCCAGCCGTATTTCTCGGTCTGCCGCTTGATCTTTTCCTTGATCTCACGGGAGGTGTAGCGGTGGCTGGCGTTCTCCATGCCGTCGGTGGTGATGATGAAGATGGTATGCTCGGGGACGTCCTCGGGGCGGGCGTACTTGTGGATGTTGCCGATGTGATGGATCGCGCCGCCGATGGCGTCCAGCAGGGCGGTAGAGCCCCGCACCTCGTAGTCCTTGCGGGTCATGGGCTGAATATCCCGAATATCCACGCGGTCGTGGATGACCTCGCTGACGTGGTCGAACAGGACGGTGGAGACATAGACCTGCCCCTCCTGCGCCTTCTGCTTTTCAATGGTGGCGTTGAAGCCCCCGATGGTGTCGGCCTCGAAGCCCGACATGGAGCCGCTGCGGTCGAGGATGAATACGAGTTCTGTGATGTTGTTTTTCATGAGAAAACCTCCCTTTGTTTTGTGCTTTCAGTATAGCACAAATGAAGGGAGGTTTGGTCGCTTGGTGGGGGACTTTTATTTACGAACTATAACAACTTTATTTTAATAGATTGACATATTGGGTAAATCATGTTATAATATGTTTGGATTTAGAAATACCCTTGAGGAGATATGATATATGGCAAAGCGTACAGACACTGATAATCTTTCACTATTTGATGATATTTTTGAAGTTCAAGAAGCACCGAGTTCAAAAATTGACGTAGTCAAGCTCAATTATGTATCTGCCGAATCGCTAACCTGGCAGGAGCTATTCGCAGGATTCAACGAACTGTATTGATGACTTTCAGTACACGAAAAAATATTGCTTGTGGATAAAGAAAAAGCCAAGTATTGCTACTTGACTTTCTCGTTGATTATTTCATTTTTCAGCGATAATTTTTCACGTTGACAGCTGCGAGAGCTATGCTACACTGGACACGGACGAAAGGCAAAAATCGGGGGATAACTATCCGTTGTTAATCTATTCCAACCTTGTACTGCAAAAATCGATCTGTTAAGCCTGCTCATTTGCCGCTAAAGCAGAGCGTTCCTTTAAACGTTTCCTTTTTCCAAGATATTCTCCTAAAATGACCGTTGAGATATAGAAACAATCTGCTATAAGCATTGTTATGATATACATATATGCGGGTACATCATAATAGGCAAAAGTCAATTCCTGGTGACTGCCGGCATAAAGCATGTGAGCAAAATAATATGCCCCTGCGGTTGTATACACCGCATAACGAAATATTCTCGCATATATCAATTGCATTCCAGCTGCAAGTATGAGGGAGATCAATAAACTTATATAATGAACATCTCCTTTTTTGTATCCCCTTCTATGCGCAAAGACAAACAAGAATGCACACAGTACAATAATACAGGTTATTGTTTCAAATAATCTGGCCAAAAAATTATCCTGATTATTCACAAGTATTCTAACTATCAGACCGACAAGACCATTGCCAATAAAGAATGATGGCCAAATATAAACAATAATCTGAAGCCAATATATAAGCGTATTCATGAGTATAGTTTTTATTCTTTTCATCGCTGTACACCGCCTTTGCATAGTCTTTATTGATCTCCTTCGTACTGTTGTACAGTTGTGGATCCTTTGCAATTTCTTTTATTAATGCGAGAATAACATCCTCGGGTATTACTCCTATTCGTGATTATTATACCATATTTTATTAACAAATGCTAGACTTGTTTTTTGGATTATGTGGCATCTATATTTTCGAAAATGCCGCCGCGAGCAACCAATTACGGTTTCTCTCGGTGTTGTTTTAGTTTCATTGCAGAGTTTCTTTCGACAGTTCTCCGCGACGCTAATGATCGAGTACATCCTCTGTCTCCTATTAGCTTGTCGTAAGAAAGCCCATATTTCTCCGCGACCCGTGCGGCGTAAGACTTGCCGTCAGGGGCACGGCGCAGAATACGGAAACGCTCGTCTCCCTCGGAGCCTGCCGACAGGGTGGCAATCTTGGCACAACCTTCGACGCGGGAATTGATTTCGGGAATATGAGTAGTCAACTCGTGCATGTGGGTGCAGTAAATGGCATGAACGCCGCGAGCGGACAGGGCGGCCAGCACGTCGGCGGCCAAGAATGAACCCTCGAAGGAGCCTGTCCCGGAGAAGGTTTCGTCCAACAGAATCAAACTGTTGGGAGTGAGCTTTTCAAAAATACGCTTGACCAGCGCACATTCACTCCCCAGCCGTCCATCTGCGGTGGAGGCTTCTACTTCATTCGGGAAGTGGGTAAATATCCCGTCCACGGGGCTGATGGCTCCGTCCGATGCGGGAATCGGCATACCGAGCTGGAACATGATCTGCAAAATGCCGATGCCACAAGCAAAGACGCTCTTGCCTCCGCTGTTGGGGCCTGTGAGGATATAGATACCGCCATCGGCATCAAAAGTTAGGTCATTGCACACGATCCCGGCGTCGGGGTTGGTCTCCTTGAGTTTCATGGCCATAGCAGGATTATACATTCCTTTGACCTCAAAGGTCTTTTCCTCTTTGGGACATACGGTTGCCCAGCAGAGCCGTAGTCCTTGATCGGTCAGTCCCGTGAGCAGATCGGCAGCGACGGTGAAATAGCGCATTTCGGGTAGAAGGCGGAGCCACGGGCAAGCCCCTGCCGCCACGTACTTGCGAATCATGGGTACCCATGGACGGAGTGCCCCGCCGTAGATCTTTCGCATAGCACCCATGAAAACCATATCCACGCTCTCCCGCTCTCTTGCCGTCAGCCGTTTGGAAACGGCTGTCATGGGGGCGAGGGCGGTCAGGTCATCCTTCTCGAATTCAAGGCTGAGCAGACGGTCGATCAGCTCCCCAGAACGAATGGGTCGGTCGTTGATGGACAAAAGCCCCGCCTCAAAGGG
>JAZQXS010000168.1:0-8102 GCA_045633025.1 Eubacteriales bacterium
CGAGGATGATGCAGTTGACGGTGATCAGCGGGAGGTAGACGCCCAGCATCTCGTAGAGGGCGGGGAAATAGGCCTGCACGATCATCTGCACGATGGTCACGAAGCCCGCGATGACCACGATGTAGCAGGGGATGCGTACCGAATCGGGGATGATCCTTCTGAGCAGGGAGATGAGGATATTGGAGCAAACCAGCACCGCCAGGGCGGCGATGCCCATACCGAAGGCGCCCGCCACGTTGGTGGTGGTGGCCAGGGTGGGGCAGGTGCCGAGGATCAGCACGAACACGGGGTTCTCCTTCAGAATTCCCCTGATGAGGACAGACATACTGCTGTTCTTATTCATTTGCGGCACCTCCTTCCAGAATGGTTACGCACGCAAAAGCGCGCTCGATGGCCTTCAGATAGCCGTTTGTGGTGATGGTCGCGCCCGAGATGGCGTCGATATTCTTGTAATCATCGGCGGTCTTGCCGTCGAACTGGCCGTAGAATTTCTCGTCGGCGCAGGCGTCGCCGATGCCCGTGGACTCGGCCTGGGAGAGGGTCAGGGTGTCGATGATCTTCCCTTCCTTGGTGAGGGAGACCTTGACCAGGATATACTCGCCCGAGGCAGGGTGGTATTCGTTGCCGCCGTTGATGCCGTAGCCTGCGGCCTTGAGGGTGAGGATATAGTTACCCGTAGCGGTTTTCTTGGCCTCGGTCAGGGCGGTGGGCAGTCCCTCATAGGCCGTGAGGTCGATATCCTCGGTCACGGTGGCGGTGAGGATGGCGTGAGCGGCGGAGACCACGGCGTGATCGGTGGAACCGCTCTCGTCCACGGGGATGAACTCCTCGCCCAGGACGTACACATATCCCGCGCCGTTATCGGCGGTGTAAACCGCATCGAGTGCCTCGATGCCATCAATGCCCTCGATCACCTCGGTGATAAAGAGCTTGGTAAACTTCCCTTCTGCCCCGGGGAGTACAGAAGACAGGTTATCGTTGAGGATCTGCGCCTCGTCGCGGAGATCCACCGAGCCGCCGCCCAGGATGATGGCGGTGTTCAGCGCGTCCTTTACGGCGCTCTTGTAGGCCGCGGTGGTCTTGGTGGCGCCCGAGATGGTGTCCACAGCCTCCGCGCCGGCGGCATCCTTGCCGACAAAGCTTGCGCCGAAGGTCTTTTCATGCCCCAGCGTCTCGGAAGAGGACAGGCAGACAGCGCCGCTGACGGTGCCGTCGGCACGAACGCCCACCATGATGACCATGCCTGAGGAATAACCCGTGGTGGTCATCTTCACGACGTAGCCGCCGTTCGTCTCCTTGAATACCTCGGTGACGGTGGCGGGGAGCTCGTAGGCGGAGATGTCCATTTTCTCAAAGCCCTCGCCCTCGGGCATGACCTCGAGAAGCGCCTCACCTGCGGCCGCATCCTGATTTTTCTGAATGATGGGCGCGGTGATCTGGTTGGTGATGGCCAGAAGAACCGCCATAACGGCGCAGATACAGACCAGCACCAGCGTGCTTACGATGGATTTTTTCATGCTTTCTTACCTCCCACGCCGAAAACTTTGTGCTTTGTCCAAGAATCAATGTAGGGAGTCAGAATGTTCATGAACAGGATGGCGAAGGAAACACCCTCGGGATAGACTCCGAAATAGCGGATGAGGAATGTAATGAGTCCGGCGCCCACGCCGAAGATGACCTTCCCCCACGCGGTGGAGGGGGAGGTGACGTAGTCGGTGGCCATGAAGATGGCGCCGATGAGCAATCCGCCCGACAGGATGGCCGCCAGCGCGGCGGTCAGCTCCATGCCCTCCATGAGGAAGGAGGCCGCGAAGACCGTGCCCACGAAGGTCACGGGGATATGCCAGGTAATGACGCGGCGGCAGAGCAGGTACACAAGACCCACGAGAAGCGCCGCGGCGCAGGTCTCGCCGATGGCGCCGCCGTGAAGACCCAGGAACAGGTCGGTGAGGGAGGGCGCTGTCTCGGCGGCGAGGGGAGTCGCGCCCGAGACAGCGTCCAGAGCGCACCCCGTGTAGTCTGCGGGGAATGCGGCCTTGGCCATGGTACCGAAGGCCACCAGCATGAACACGCGGGCGGTGATGGCGGGGTTGACAGGGTTACAGCCCAAACCGCCGAACAGCGCCTTGACCACGATGACCGCGAACAGGGAGCCCACCACGCATTGCCACAGGGGGATATTGGCGGGCAGGTTCATACCCAGCAGGAGTCCCGTAACGGCGGCGCTGAGGTCGCCCACGGTCTGCTCCTTCTTCAGAAGGAGGTTGTAGAGCGCCTCGAAGCCCACGCAGGAGGCTACGGTAACCGCCAGCACCAGCAACGCCCGCAGGCCAAAGATGACACAGCCCGCGGCGGCGGCGGGGAGCAGGGCGAGGATGACGTCCAGCATGATGCGGGAGGTGCGTCGCCCGCTGTGGATGTGGGGGGATACCGAGAGTGTCAGTTGCTTGCTCATGACTGACTTCCCTCCTTTGCTTTTTCTTCTTTCAAAAATATCTTAGCCAGCTTATTGGTCTGCACCAAGGGGCGGTTGGCGGGGCAGACGAAGCTGCAGCAGCCGCACTCCATGCAGGCGTTCACCGCCAGCTCGTCCAGAGCCGCGGCGTCCCGCTTCTGATACGCGCGGGCGATGCTCGCGGGATTCAGACCGAAGGGGCAGGTATTGGTGCAGGAGCCGCACCGGATGCAGGCGGTGGTCTTGGGGAGCTTGACCTCCCGCTCGGTCAGCGCCAGGATGGCGTTGGTGTTCTTGAGGATGGGGGCGGCGGTATCGGGGACGGTAATACCCATCATGGGGCCGCCGTAGACCACCTTGGCGGGCTCGGCCGTAAAGCCGCCGCAGGCCTCGAACACCTCGGACATGGCCATGCCGACGGGCACCAGAAGATTCTGCGGCTCCTTCACGGCGCCGCCGTCCACGGTGACGCACTTCTCGACGAGGGGCATACCCGTCTTGAGGTACGCGCCGATGGCGGCCAGGGTGGTGCAGTTGATGACCACACAGCCGACGTCGATGGGGAGCTTGCCCATGGGCACCACGTTGCCCGTGGTGTGGTAGATGAGCACCTTCTCACCGCCCTGCGGGTACACGGCGGGGAGCACCTTGACCTCGGCGGTACAGCCCTCCGACACCTTCTGCATCAGAGCCTTCATGGACTCGATGGCCTTCTTTTTGTTGTCCTCAATGCCGATGACGATGCGCTTGATGCCCAGATAGGTCTTCATGGCCTCCAGGGCGGTCTGCATATCGTCGGCGCGCTCCACCATGGTGAGGGTATCCGAGGTGACGTAGGGCTCGCACTCGGCGCCGTTGATGACGAGATGCTGAATCCTTTCGGGGTCGACGTTGAGTTTGAAGTGGGTGGGGAAGCCTGCGCCGCCCAAGCCCACGATGCCGGAATTTTTCACAGCCTCGATGAATTCCTCGCGGGAGGTGACGGCGGGGGGAGTGAGGCTTTCGTCGGGCGTCATTTCGCCGTCGGGCTCAATGACCACGGCGGGGACGGTACGGCCGTCCGAGAGCAAGTATTCGGCAATTTTGGTCACCTTCCCCGAGACCGAAGCGTGAATGGGGGCGGAAACAGCGCCGCCGGCTTCGGCGATGCGGGTACCAACCTTGACCTGGTCGCCAACCTTGACCACGGGCTTGGCAGGCGCGCCGATATGCATGGACATGGGGATGGTTACGTTCCCCTGCGGCTGCACTCGGCGGGCAGACTTGTCCGCGGTATTTTTTCTGTGGGGCACGTGAACCCCGTGAAGAGAAAAAGCCATTTGTTTGTTCCCTTTCCTGGATCTATATGCCAAAGCCCCGTCGGGCGCGGGCACATGAATATACAGTATAATTATAATATATTTTTTTCGATTTGTCAATGGTTTTGTGCAATATATTCGGCTTTTTCGCACGGAAATCATTGCAAGGAATTCGCTTTTTTGTGAAATTTGTAACAATCTGCTTTTTCTATGAAGAAAAACGGCATCTGCCGCGAAGCAGATGCCGTTAAGTTATACGAATCTTGATGAAAACATTGAATAGAAGAGCGTGCCTCCGGCGGGTTAAGGGCTTTTTGCAAAAAGCCCTTAAGAATCCTAAAAACTTTCATAACATACTATTTTGTGTTTTCACTTGCTGTTTGACGAAAGGATTTTGGCCGTCACCGTGGGTCCCTACCCACTGGGTTATTGGGGACGTAAATTCTTTTTAAAGGTTTTGTTTGTAAAATTGTATCCGCATTCGCCATTCACTCACCCGAACATCTCCCGCGCCAGCATCAGGCTCTCCAAGGGATTGCCCAGCGAGCCGTATTCCAGCCCGCAGGCACCCGTGTAGCCGGCCTTGTCGATGGCATCGAAGATGTACTTGTAGTTCAGCTCCCCCTCCCACAGCTCGTGGCGGCCGGGGTGTCCGGCGGCGTGGAGGTGGGCGATGTGGGAGAGATTCCCCGTGACCGTGGGGATGATGTCCCCCTCGGTGATCTGCTGGTGGTAGATGTCGTAGATGATCTTGACGAAGGGGGAATCCACCTCGCGGACGATATCGAAGGCCTCGGAGGCGGTGGTAAGATAGTAACCCGGGTGGTTGACCTTGATATTCAAGGGCTCGGGCATGACGGTCACGCCGTAGTGCTCCAGGATGGGCTTGGCCTGCCGAAGCGTCTCCACGATGGCGGCGTGCTGGATCTCGCAGGGGGCGCCCGTGTCGTTGCCGACCTGGGTGATGAGCTTTTTGGCGCCCACGGTCTTGGCGGCCTCGCAGGCCGTCTGCAAGGCCTCCAGCCACAATCCGCGGCATGCGGGGTCAGTCAGACGGGTCTCGGGGACAAGAAGGCTCAACAGCTCCACGCCTGTCTCATCCAACACCGCGCGGATGGCGTGCAGATCCCAGCCGTTCCAGCCGTAGGCCTCAACGGCATCGTAGCCCATGGCGGCTACCTTGCGGATGGCGGTACAGACCTCCTCGGTCGTGCCCGTGGGGAAATGGCAGGGGAGGGCAACGCAAAGTCTCATAGGAAATCCTCCTTATTCGGCAAATGTAAAGCTCTCCACCGAGGCGTCCATCTCTTCCCCGTAGAAATGCAGGGTGAGGGTGAATTCCGTTCCCTTCGCGGCAGGGATCTTGACCTCGGTATCGGCGTAGGTCTCGGAGGCCGCGACCTTGAAAGCGGTTTGATACCACCCGTCGAGATACAGCTCCACGCGGCACTCGGCGTTGTTCTTCATGCGGATGCGGAAGGTGGTCTCGCCGTTGAATTCCAGATACCGGTAGGTGGCCGTATCACCGTCGCGGATGGCGGCCAGCACCAGGTTTTCGGGGGAGGTCTCGTCGCCGGCGAGGCGGACGTTCCCCGTCAACTCGCAGGCCAGGTTGGCGGGAAAATGATTCTTCGCGGGGATGGGTTCACCCACGCCCGAGGTGGTCTGCTTGACCTCGCCGATGTTGCCTTCCTCGTCGAGGAAGATGGGCTCAACGCAGACGTGGCGGGACATAACGCCGTTATGGGTGGAGCGGTGGTAGAATACGTACCATTGACCCTTGAAGCACTCCATGGAGCCGTGGTTATTCCATACGCTGGGGTCACAGCCGAAGTTGTCGATGATGACATTCTTATACTCGTACTTTCCGAGGGGGGTATCCGACACGGCGTAGCCCAGGCTGGTGGGGCGGTTTCCGTGGCGGTGGGTATCGGCGAACAGGAAGTAGTATTTGCCGTTGATCTTCTTGACCGAGCTTCCCTCGTGGAACTCATGCTCCTCGATGGTCAGCATATCGGTCACGGTATCGGGGTCGATCTCCACCATGTTGTCCTTGAGCTTGGCGGCCTTGCCCCAGGTGAGCTGACCCCAGTAGATGTAGGCCTGCCCGTCGTCGTCTACCAGCACGGCGGGATCGATGCCCCAGACACCCTCGATGGGACCCACGTCCTCGAAGGGACCCGTGGGGGATTGGGATTTGGCTACGCCGCAACGGCCGTCGGGGACACAGTAGTAGAGGTAGTACCAGCCGTCCTTGTAGGCGCAATCGGGGGCGTAGAGGGCGGCGCAGTCGCGAGCCCATGCCGTATCGGCCAGAGAGAAGGATTGCCCGTGGTCGACCCAATTCACCATGTCGTCAGAGGAGTAAACGTGGTAGACGTCACTGCAATACTGCTCTCGTCCTTGGATGTCGAAGGAGCCGTACAGATAGATACGGCCGTCGCCCCATGTATGGGCTTCCACATCGGGGATAAAGCAATCGGCAGGCAGGATGGGGTTGTGCGCAAAATTCATATTCTTCATATTTTTCATATACCTCATTTCAAAATTTTAAAGTTCGATGCAGTACAGCTTGATCTGCCCGGGGAAATGCCAGTCGCAGGCGATGTAGCGATCCTCCTGCTCCCGCAGATCCCGCACGGGAATGAGCTGACGGTTGAAATTCCATTGCTTGATGCTTCTTACGGACTTGGAGATATGCACCTGCATCTCGCTGTCCTCGGTGGTGGAGTTGTTGACGATGGCCACGTATTTCTTGCCGTCCAGCTCGTAGAAGCTCAGGACAGCGGGAACACCGTCGGAGGTGGTCACGTCCAGCACGGTATCGTCCGTCTTGCCCGCCTCAAAGAGCTCGTAGCCGCCGTAGGCCTTGCCCACGTGGACGGTCTTTTGCCGCTTGGCGCGAAGGAAAAAGTCGCCGAACTGATGCAGGAAATACTTGTTGGTGCGCGCCAGCCAGTTGAAGGTCTCGGTGCGCTCGCCGAAGGCGTCGATGGGGGGCAGGCGGTAATTGATGCGGCACTCCCGCTCGTAGACGAAGAACCACATGATGCCCTCCATGCCCGACACCACGGCGGTGCTGAGCTGCCAGCGCAGGTCGTTCTCGTTGGGACAGCGGTACTTGAAATGCCCCACCGAAAGCAGGGTGGTCCAGGGGGATACCCCCGTCAGGTCAGCCGCATCCCGAAGCGCGCGGAGGTTGCGGAAGTAGGCGTGCACGCCGTCCTCCCCGGGGTTCATCTGGCAGTAGCAGTCATTGCTCAGAACCCGCAATTTGGCCTCCGACACGGTTTTCTTAGCCCATTCCGTGAAAGAGGGGGCTTTGAGGATGGTATGCTCCTGCCCCTCCCAGTAAGGCAGGTAATTCAAAAAGGGAGTCAGCTCGGGGGCGGTCTCGATCTGGATACGGTGGGCGGCCGCGCTGTCGGCGAAGGCTTGATCATCCCAGGGCTCGTCTCCTACGTGAAAGCCGAAAACGGCGGGATGATGTCCGAAATCCTCGTATGCCGCGAGGAATCTGGCCTTGTACCCCTCGGGGTCGTCGGATGCCCCGTGCCAGCGGGTACGATGATCGCACACGATGACCTTGATGTCATGCTCCGCGCAGGCGTCCAATATCTCGCGGATGACGGTCTTATACGCGCCGTCCGCCTCGTTCGGGATCTCCGGGCTGTTGGCCATGGTCATGCCCAGATCCGCCCAGTCCTTCACGTCTCGGGAGCTGAGCTGACCCACGGTGTAGTTCCAGAAGCCGATGGGGAATTTTTTCATGATGGACCTTTCCTTTCCGTTCTTCTCAATCCCGATTGATATTACACTCAATGATCCCCGCGACAGCCTCCTTGCGGTCGAACCGGTGGGTTCCCGACAGCGCCTCGGTGTCGGCGCAGAACTGCTTTCGAGCCAGATCCAGAGCGGCGACCTTATCCGACTCGCCGCAGATACCGAAGGTAAAGCGGAAGGCGTGGGGGCGGAGCTCATACGGCTCCTCGGGGTTGGGGCCGCAGGAGTGGCTTCCGAGGCCGCGCATCTTATAGTCGATGTAGAGGTACTTCTCCTCGGTGCGCCTGAGCTCGTTGCGGTGGCGGGCGCCGATCAGATTCTCCGGGGCAAAGTCATGGCAGGAGAAGGTGAAGGTATCCGAGCCCACCACGGTCAGCGCCTTGTCACCGCCCTTGACAGTGGCGTAGCGGTTGTCGATGCGGCTGCCGCACTCCTGGGGAATGTCAAAGCGGAAATTCATATCCGCAATAGGCATTTCGTACAGGCCGACAGGGGCGTTGGCCTTGGCGTCCGCGTAGTTCTCGTCCTTGCCGCGGCCGTACCAGCAGACGTCGGTGTAGTCCTCG
>JAZQXS010000169.1:0-8731 GCA_045633025.1 Eubacteriales bacterium
GGGAACATTCCCTTATTACGATAGCCTTTTGTCACGTGCTCGCCGTTTTGCTTGACGGTCAGCACAGGGCGGACGGTCACGTCGGACAGCCCTGCCTGGCGGAAAGCCTGCTTGACCCGCTCATGCTTGGATACCAGCTCGTGCTCGTAGCCGAGATGACGGTAGACACAGCCGCCGCAGGCCTCGGGGGCTTGGCAGAAGGCCTCCTGCGCCCGCATGGGGGAGGGGGTGACGATCTCCGTGAGCCTGCCTACGCAAAAGGACTTGGTGCGCTTGATGATCTGCGCCCGCACCACGTCCCCCGTGACCGCGCCCTTGACAAAGACCACCAGACCCCCGGCCGAGTCGCCTTCGGGGGTCTCTTCGGGCAGACGGCCGACGCCGCAGCCCAGATTATTGAGATCGTGAATGGAGAGGGTGACTACCTCGGCGGGGGTCTGCTTTGGTTGCTTAGACATAGAATTCCTTTCCGTCCTCCAGACGCAGGCAGGCGAGACGGCCGCCGCGGCCGAGACCGCAATCCATGAAGATGGTGCCGTTGCCGTAGAAGATGCGATCCGCTCCGCCGTTGGCCTCGGAGGTGGGGGTGTGGCCGCAAATGATGGTCTTATCCTCGAAATACTTGGCGGTGGGGTCGATGGACTCCGAGAAGAAGTCCTCGGGTTCCAGCCAATCCAGCTCCACGTCGGGGGTGAAGTCGTAGATACCCTGGTGGAGCAGGAGATAATCCTGACCGTTCACCGTGACCTCCTCGTAGAGGGGCATATCCGAGAGGTAGTCGAGGACACCCTCCTGCATATCCTTGTCCAGCGCGCGGTAGCCCTCCAAGGTAGAGCGGCCGCCGTCCTGTACCCACTCGGTCATCTCTGCGACGAAATCGGCGTCGGGCTTGTCGCCCGCCTGCATCTTTTCGTAGCCGTTCAGCATCTTGACGGCGGTGAAATCATGCTCGCCCGCGATGGGGTAGACGTTGAGGCGGTAGCTGAGATCCTCCACGAGTCCCATGGGATCGGGGCCGTAGTCCACGATGTCGCCGAGGACGTACATTACGTCGCGGTCGGCGTTGAATTGGATGGTTTGAAGCAGGGTCTTATATTCCTCCAGATGGCCGTGGAGGTTGGAAACAACGTAGGTCATGGTAAGGTCCTTTCTGCGCTGCGCGCGTAAAAGATAAATATACATCCTATATTATACTATATACCGCGGAAAATGTCAATAGAAACCGAGAAGGTGAGTGGGGGAGGGAAGAAAAAAGTCCCCGCCGGGGGGCGGGGGGTACGATGATTATATGCTTATTACCTGTTTTACTTTCGCTTCTTTTTCTTTCTCCGCTTTAGCTCCTGAGAAATACGGTAATCATTTTGTTGCATACGGTGGTAAAATGCGAGAATCCGCCCTTTTTTGTCTTGCGGAAGTATCTCTGAAATAGCCAATGCGACTTTATCGGTGTATGGAAAAATGATGTATTTCGATTTGGATTTTACACAGTCGGCTTTGTGCGCATATTCTTCGGGAAAGGGGTGATCGGAAAGCCAAATAAACGAGGTTTCATCTCCGCGCAGGAGCGGCAATCTGTAGTGATCGTTCATATCGACTATTTCAGCATATACAATTTCATCTGCGCTGATTTTGCGAGTTGTATATAACGGACATTTCCATATGATTTGAGATCCCTTTATCGTAAGTCTCGTTAGTGTTCTGAAATTGAGTTTTTTAGCACACCACACGCAAAGGACACTGAACAGAAGGAAAAAAGTTTCGAAAAAAATCAATTCGGGAAGATTCCCCTCTCCGTTTGTGTACAAAACAATCACCGCAATCGCACTCCCCAGAAAAAGCAAAAAGCCGAAACCAAACAATAAGAGGCTCAAGATGCCTGCCAGAATTATTGGACTGTAATAATGCTTGCTTTTCATTCAGTATCCTCCAACAAATGCATTTGCTTTTTCTTCTTCTGTCATCTGTCATCTGTCATCTGTCATCGGCTATATTATACCATGTCCAACGGCAAATGTCAATAGAAACCGAGAAGGTGAGTGGGGGAGGGAAGAAAAAAGTCCGCCGTGGGGTGGGAACTCGATTCGCGGACTCCGTGTGCGCCCGCAATTTCGGCCGTTACACGGGCGCACACATAGGTGCGCCCCTACCGAAGTTGCGGCTTGAGGATACCCCCCTACAAAACAAAATAGCACGCTTTTCCCCTTGACAACGCTCCGAAAATGTGCTATGATATACAATGAGAAAGTAGTTTTTCTCAAATCGCAATCCCAAGCAAAGGAAAGAATCATATGGTTATGTGTGCAAGGTGCCACAAGCGGATCGCTGTGGTCTTTATAACGAAAATGGAAAACGGACAGAGAACCTCCGAGGGGCTGTGTATGCGGTGCGCCAAGGAAGTCGGCCTGCCCGTGAATAATATGCTGGACGGTCTGGCGGGTCAGATGGGCATTACCCCCGATCAGGTCGCCGCCATGGAGGATTCCATGAACGAGATGATGAACGCTCCCTCCGAGAGCGATGGCGCAGAGGACGGTGGCGCCCCCGCCATTGATATGCCCAGCCTGTTCGGGGAGGAGGATATCCCGACGCCCGACGGGGAAGCGCCCGCGGGAGGGGCTATGAATCCCGAGGCGCTGGGCAATCTCGGCAAGAGCCTGGCCGCCCTGTTCGGCGAGATGAAGCAAGGGGAGGGCAATAATACCCCCGCGCCCAGACGGGAGCCCCCCAAGGGAGGCCGTGGCCAGACCAAGCAGAGCGGTAAGGAGGGCAAGCAGCTCAAATACCTCACCACCTACTGCAAGAACCTCACCGAGGCCGCCCGCCGCGGTAAGCTCGACCGCATCGTCGGCCGTGAGCGGGAGCTTTCGCGGGTCATCCAGATCCTCTGCCGCCGCCAGAAGAACAACCCCTGCCTCATCGGTGAGCCCGGCGTGGGTAAGACCGCCATCGCCGAGGCGCTGGCCATCCGCGTGGCCAAGGGAGAGGTGCCCTACAAGCTGAAGAATAAGGAAATCTACCTGGTAGACCTCACCGCTCTTGTGGCGGGTACCCAGTTCCGCGGTCAGTTTGAGTCCCGTATTCTGGGGCTTTTGGCCGAGGTGCAGTCCGAGGGCAACGTCATTCTGGTCATCGACGAGGTGCACAACATCGTGGGCACCGGCGCCGCCGAGGGCAGCATGAACGCCGCCAATATCCTCAAGCCCGCTCTCTCCCGCGGCGAGGTACAGATCATCGGCGCCACCACCCTCAGCGAGTACCGCAAGCACATCGAGAAGGATACCGCGCTGGAGCGCCGCTTCCAGCCCGTGACCGTGGAGGAGCCCTCGGTGGCGGAGTCGGTGGAGATGCTCAAGGGGATCAAGCACTACTACGAGCAGTACCACAACATCCGCATCCCCGACGGCGTTCTGCATAAGGCCGTCACCATGTCGGAGCGCTACATCACCGACCGCTACCTCCCCGACAAGGCCATCGATCTTCTGGACGAGGCCGCCTCCCACCTATCCCTGTCCAGCGGCGCTCTCAACGAGACCTATGAGATCCGTGACCGCCTGCTCGCCATCAAGACCCGCCGCGAGGCGCTGGAGACCCAGGAGACCCCCGACGGGGACGAGCGCGCCATGCAGAAGAAGTACGAGGAACTGGCGAGCATCAAGGCCGAGGAGCTGAAGCTCTCCGAGCGGCTGGCCGCGCTGGAGCCGGATTGCGCCGCCATCACCCTGACCGCCGCCGAGCTGGCCGAGGTCATCGAGGTCTGGACGGGTATCCCCGCTACCACCATCACCGAGAACGAGTTCGAGCAGGTGGATAAGCTGGAAGCCCGCCTCAAGGAGCACATCGTGGGGCAGGATCAGGCGGTGAACGCCGTGGCGCGAGCCGTCAAGCGCAACCGCGCCGGCGTCAGCGCCAAGCGCAAGCCCGTGTCCTTCATCTTTGCGGGACCCACGGGCGTGGGCAAGACCGAGCTGGTCAAGACGCTGGCCAACGATCTGTTCCACTCTCCCGAGACCCTCATCCGTCTGGATATGTCCGAGTTCATGGAGAAGGAGTCGGTCTCCCGTCTCATCGGCTCGCCTCCCGGGTACGTGGGCTACGACGACGCGGGACAGCTTACCGAAAAGATCCGCCGTAAGCCCTATTCGGTGGTGCTCTTCGACGAGATCGAGAAGGCGCATCCCGACGTGCTCAACATCATGCTGCAAATTCTGGATGACGGCCGGCTGACCGACGCTCACGGTAAGACGGTGAATTTTGAAAACACGGTCATTGTCATGACCACCAATGCCGGCTCGGACAGAGCCACCGGCTCCATCGGCTTCGGCGGCTCGGAGGAAGATCGGACGGAGGATGCGACCATGAAGGCTTTGTCCTCCTTCCTGCGTCCCGAGTTTATCAACCGCGTGGACGAGGTGGTGACCTTCCGCTCCCTGGATCGAGAGGACTTCACCCGCATCGTTCGCATCATGCTGGGCGAGCTGGCCGACGCGCTGGCCGAGAAGGCTCTCACCCTCCGCTACACCGACGAGGCCGCCGCCCTCATCGCCGAAAAGTCCTACTCGGTGAAGTTCGGCGCCCGCAATATGCGCCGCTATATTCAGCGCCACGTGGAGGACGCCGTCGCCGAGGCGGTCATCGCCGACTATACCCATCAGCTCTCTCAGATCCTCGTCCATACCGAGAACGGCGAGATCAAGGTGAGCTGTATGTGAGGGAGGGGGAGGAGAGCATCGCCCCCTTCAAGAGCTTTCAAAAAAGCCCGAATCCTCCATAG
Source organism: Eubacteriales bacterium (assembly GCA_045633025.1). Taxonomy (GTDB): domain Bacteria; phylum Bacillota; class Clostridia; order Oscillospirales; family CAG-272; genus CAMEON01. The sequence goes on from JAZQXS010000169.1 coordinate 4,772, forward strand.
CCCCTTCGGCATTTCTCTAATTATTGATAAAGGAGTCCCTTATGCCCCATCTGACACCCATTCCCGATCTGCTCACCCGATTGGGCACCGATGCAACCACGGGACTATCCCCCAAGGAGGCGGCCAAGCGGCGGGAGAGCAGTACCGCGTCGCCGCTCTTCCGCCAAAGACCCCGCCGATACGCGGACTGCGTGAAGCAGACCGTCCGTGAGCCTGCGTTCTGGATGCTGGTTTCCGTGGCGTTCATTTCATTATTCTTTGACCGTGTCGCGCTGGGGCTGTTCTGCCTGCTTTTGTCCGCGGGGCACATGGCGCTCAACGCCTGCTTCCTTTGGCGGGCTGACCATACCGATTTCGCCATGGCGGTCTACGATGCCCCTCTCTGCCGCGTTCTGCGGGGACGGCGGCTGTTGCGCATCCCTGCCGACGAGGTGGTGCCGGGGGATATCCTCCGCATCCACAGCGGAGATATCATTCCCGCAGATTGCCGTCTGCTGACCACCGAGGGTTTTGCAGTGCTGGAGCGGGAGCTGGATGCGTCCAATCCCCGCCGCGCGCCCGTCCGCCTGGAAAAGGATGCCGACGGGTACGCCGAGGCAGGGGACGGCCTGCGCCTCTCCCCCGTTAATATGGTCTACGCCGGCGGCATGGCCGAGTCCGGCTCGGCGCTGGCGGTGGCCGTGGCCGTGGGGAGCGAGACCCATCTGGGGGGACTCATCGGCCATGTGCCCTCCCCTCACAGAGGACGGTCGGTGGGATATTTCAAGAAGGCCGCCGGTATCCTGTCGGTTTACAATCTCTGCCTGCTCTGCCTGTCCGTTCCCCTGACGGCGTTGGGGATCTTTACCGTGGGGGAATCCTACGAATTCCTGGATATTTTCCTGTCTGCGCTGGCGCTTTCGGCGGTGACGCTCACCGAGGCTATGCTGGCGAGGGGCGTCTGTCTGGCGGATTCCGCCCGCCGTGCCGCCGCCCGGGATCGGGACGGGGCGAATACCGCTGAGATCAAATCGGCCGCCACCCCCGAGGCGCTGACCGCCATGACGGATCTCCTTCTGGTGGGGACTGCCGCCCTCCACGACGGGGAGAGCCACCCCGAAAGCCTCCGCATCGGAGATCGGGTCTACCGCTGTGACCGCCCCGATGCCGACGGGGAGGCGCGCGCCGTAGCGGAGTATCTGTGCATCTACCGGGAGGGAATGTCTGCTCTTCCCGTCTCCGGCGTGGACAGCGACCGCCGCTTTTCCCTGCTGACAGCCTTCTGCGAGTGGGCGGAGCTGGACGTGGACGCCCTGCGGGTCAAGGCCTCCGAGATCCGTCCTCGCGGGCGGGGCGTTTCGGCGATCCTTCCCGCGGCGCTGGGGAATCGGCGGGTGACCGTCGTTCTGACCGAGCGCTTCGACGAGGTGGAGGCTTGTACCCTGATCTATGACCGTGAGATCCTCCGACCGTTGGACAGCGAAGGGAAGAACGCCCTCTACCGCGCCTACCGTGAGGCGGTACGGCAGGGAAGCATTCCTTTGTTTGTTCTCACCGAAACCGACAGAGAGCAGGCCGTCCGCGCCATGCTGACCTATGCGCCCTGCGTCTGCCGTAAGACCGCGGGCTGTATCCGCAATCTGGAGCAGGGTGGGATCCGTGTGGCCGCCTTCCTGCGGGAGGAATCCGACAGCCATCTGCGGGCGCTGGAGACCTGCGGGCTGACCGACCGCGCCCCCGCTGACCGCCCCGCCCCCGCGGGCTATGGCCGCATTCCCGCCGCGCGTCGGATGGATGAGGGCTGCCGCGCCTTTGTAGGCTGTTCGGAGGAGGATATCCGCGCCTGCCTGGCCGACCTGAAGGCCGAGGGACGCACCGTGGGCGTTCTGTCGGGAGACGCGCGGGACGTGGCGCTTTTGGCCGAGGCGGATATCGCCTTTACCTGCGCGCCGTCCCTGTACGAGGCCTCCTGGAGCGTCCGCTCCTCCGCCGATGCCGACGTGGACGGCTCTCCCGATGACCGCGTGGCCAACGACCGCGCCCGCCGCGCCGCCCACGTGGTGGTGCGCCGCTCCTCGGAGACGGGAGGCGGTGTGCTGGGCGTTCTGCGGGCGGTGCAGGCCGCGGATGCCTTCCGGAGCGGGCTGGATCATACCATCCGCTTTGTTCTGCTCTCCCAGATCATCCGCGCCGTCATGACCATCCTTCCCATGTGCTTCGGCATGGCCATTGCCGCCGCACCGTCCCTACTCCTGTCGGGGTTGGTGGTGGATCTGCTGGTGATGACCGCCGCGGCGGGGCTTGCCATCCGCCCCACGGTAGCTCCTCGCCGAAAGGCCGAGGAGACCATTGCCCGTCCGCTGACGGCCTACTTGCCCGAGATCGTGGCTTCCGTCGTGGGAGCCGCCCTGCCCTGGGGTGTGGCGGGGATCGCGCGGCTGTGCGGAGCGGAGCCCGTGGGCGACCTTTTGTATTACGGCCTGCTCTGTACCTTGATCCTCCAGGTCGCTGTGTTCCGTACCGACAGCCTGCCCCGTCGAAGCAGCGTGGTGTTCATGGCCACCCTGGCGCTGGGACTGGTCTGGGTAGGCGCCCTGGCCGCCGCCCTGGTGGGCGGACTCCGTCCCCTTTGGGCTCTGGTTCTGCCCCTGTCGACGCTGGCGGGCTACCTGCCGGTCTACGCTATCGGCCGCGCGGTGGCGAAAAGGAAGAAATGATACTAATCCTTGAGAAAACATTGAATAGGAGAGCGTGCCTCCGGCGGCTTAAGGACCCTTTTCAAAGGGTCCTTAAGAATCCCCTAAACTTTCAAAAAATGCTGTTGTATGTAATTACTCGCTGTTTCATGGATGGATATTTGCCTTCACCGTGGGCCCCTGCCCACTGGGTTGTTGGGGTAGCAGAATAACGGATTCACTTTCAAGATTTTGATTGAGGATTAGTATGACTCCGAACGCGGGAGCGGCAAATGCGATTGCATTTGCCGCTCCCGCTCTGCATGTTTCAGGCCGTTTTGCATATCCTGTACCAAAAATATACATGGAAGGAAGGAGTCCGCATGAGACACATCACCACCACTGAGCTTTCCTGTATGGAGGTCATCAACCTCTGCGACGGGGGGAAGCTGGGGTACCCCTCCGCCGTGGAGCTCTGCGCCGACGACGGCCGGGTCACCGCCCTTATCGTCCCGCGGGAATCCGGCCTGTTCGGCTTTGGGAAAAGCGAGTATTACCGCATTCCCTGGTGCCGCATCGAGTGCCTGGGGGAGGATACGGTGCTCGTCAAGCTCACCGCCGCCGAGCTCAGCGAATGCCTATGCCGGGGCGGGAAGAAGAAATAGAAGGAAAAATGTAAACAAATTGTAAAAACGGAAAATACCTATTGCATATCCGCCCGATGTATGCTATAATACTCGGGTGTGCGAAAAGCACAACATCAAATACACACACAGACGCAATCGGCGGCTCGGTGTTCGCGGAAGGGCTTCCGCGGATCAGTCCGCAAGTGCCTCTGTGGTGGAAAAAACCGAAGGAGGACATAGAAATGTCTATCATCACCATTAAGCAGCTGCTGGAGGCCGGCGTTCATTTCGGTCACCACACCCGCCGCTGGAACCCCAAGATGCAGGAGTACATCTTCACCGAGAGAAACGGCATCTACATCATCGACCTGCAGAAGACCGTCAAGAAGTTCGAGGAGGCTTACAACTTCGTTCGTGACCTCTCCGCTCAGGGCGGCAACATCCTGTTCGTCGGTACCAAGAAGCAGGCAGCCGAGGCCATCAAGGAAGAGGCCGAGCGTTGCGGCATGTACTATGTAAACGTCCGTTGGCCCGGCGGTATGCTGACCAACTTCAAGACCATCAAGCGCTCCATCAACCGCCTGAACGGTCTGAACAAGATGCAGGAGGACGGCACCTTCGATCTGCTCCCCAAGAAGGAGGTTGCAGGTCTGCAGAAGGAGATCTTCGACATGGAGAAG
>JAZQXS010000170.1:0-1525 GCA_045633025.1 Eubacteriales bacterium
AAAAAGGGTTCTGGACTCCCAAAAACCTTTAAAATATTTTATTTTGTGTTTCTACTCGCTGTCTGACGGTCGGATATCGCCCTTCACCGTGGGACCCAGCCCACTGGGGTATTGTGGGAGCGGCAGGGCTCTGCCCTGCACCTGCCAGAACTCTTTTTTCAAAAAAGGTTCTGGACTCCCAAAAACCTTTAAAATATTTTGTTTTGTGTTCTCACTCGCCGTCTGACGGGAGGGAACCGCCTCCCGTCAAACCGTCCCACCTCCCCCGCAACTCTATCTTGTATCTTTGTATCTTGTATCTTTGTATCTTATGAAAGGAGCCCCATGGGAAATATTCAAGTCCTATCCTTCGAGGTCGCCAACCTCATCGCCGCAGGCGAAGTGGTGGATCGCCCGGCCTCAGCCATCAAGGAGATGATGGAAAACGCCATCGACGCAGGGGCGAAGCACATCACCGTGGAGATCCAGAACGGTGGCGTGACCTTCATGCGCGTTACGGATGACGGCTGCGGTATGTCCGCCGAGGATCTTCCCATGGCCATCCGCCGCCACGCGACCAGCAAGATCCGCAATCCCGAGGATCTGGACGGGATCCTGACGCTGGGCTTCCGCGGGGAAGCGCTGGCCGCGATCTCCTCGGTGTCGGATATGCGGATTCTGTCCAAGCGCGCCGAGGACGACATGGGCTCCATGCTGGAGGTGCGGGGCGGACAGATCCTAGGCGTGACCGAGCACGGCTGTCGGAACGGTACCACCGTCATCGTGGAAAACCTCTTCGCCAACGTCCCCGCCCGCCGCAAGTTCCTCAAGCGGGACGCCACCGAGGCCATGGCCGTGACTGCCAACGTGGAGCGGGTTGCCCTGTCCCACCCCGAGATCCAGATCACCCTCATCTCCGACGGCGCCATCAAGCTGGATACCGCCGGTGACGGTGTCCTCCGCTCGGCCATCTGGGCGGTTTTCGGTCGTACCTTCGCGGGCAGTCTGCTGGAGCTGGACAGCGAGCACGAGGGGATCCGCATCACAGGCTACGTCGGCCGCTCGGACAACGTCCGCGCCAACCGCAACGCCCAGCTTTTCTTTATCAATAACCGTTTCGTCAAGAGCCGAACCGCCCAGGCCGCCCTGGGGCAGGCCTTCACGTCCTATCTCCCCCCCGAAAAATACCCCTGCTGTGTCATGAACATCGGACTCAACCCCGCCCGCGTGGACGTCAATGTCCATCCCGCTAAGCTGGAGGTGAAATTTTCCAATGAGAAGCCGGTGTTCGAGGCGGTCTACTACGCCGTCCGCCAGGCGTTGGAGCAGAATACCACCCGTCCGGAATACGCGCCCCCTGAAAAGAAGCCGCTGATCCCAGGCGGCGGCCGCGTGTCGGATGCTACCGCGCCTGTTGAGACGGAGCGTCCCGCCTCCCTCGGCAAGCGACAGATCGCCATGGACGTGCCGACCCCCGCCGCCAAGCCCGCCGCGACCCCCAAGGTATCGGCGCCCATCACGCCTCCCCCTCCCGAGCCGCCACCCC
>JAZQXS010000171.1:0-2401 GCA_045633025.1 Eubacteriales bacterium
CCTTGATATCACCAATCTCAAAGGGCAAAAGCTGTATCCCGCCATGATTTGGCTGCTGACGAAAACCGTCAACGATATGCCTGAATTCCGCACGTCTCTGACCTCGGAGGGGCTGGGCATCTATGACGATATGCACCCCATGTACACCGTTTTCAATAAGGAAAACAAGAATTTTTCGGGCATTTGGTCGTATTTCTCGGAGGATTATGACACGTTCCTCCGAAGCTATGAGGAAGATGCCGCCTTATACAGCACGTCCACACGCTACGCGCCCAAGGACGGAACACCGGTCAATTCCTTCAACATCTCCATGGTTCCATGGCTCGAATTCACGGGATTCAACATCAACGTGTATGATAAAGGCAAATTCCTTCTGCCCATTTTCACCATGGGCAAGTATTTCGAGCACGACGGAAAACGGATGCTCCCCTTAGCGATACAGGTACATCATGCCGTTTGTGACGGCTACCATGTTGGAATTTTCGTGGAGAAGCTGCAAAAGTATATCGACGAATTTTGATGAGAAAGCGAAAAGAAAAAATATGATGAAAGAACTGATGCACGCTCCCATCTTTGTAAAATATGAATCAGTATTTTAAGAATCTAAACAAGATCGAGTTCGTCGTGACCTATGCTTGTACGGGGCGGTGTAAGCATTGTTCCGAGGGAGATCACATGTCTTGCGGTGAACGGATCGATCCGCAAATGGCCGCGGATGCTGTGCGAAAGATCGCAGCTGAGTATGATATCAAAACGGTTATGAATTTTGGCGGCGAGCCGCTTTTGTACACGGATGCGGTCGAGCGAATTATGACGGCCGCCAAAGAGCTGAATATTCCGAAGCGACAAGTCATCACCAACGGCTATTTTTCAAAAAATGCCGATAAGATTCGCGAGGTGGCGGAGCGACTTGCCGCGTGCGGTGTGAACGATTTGCTTTTGTCGGTGGATGCGTTCCATCAGGAAACGATACCGCTTGATGTGGTGAAGCGGTTTGCCTCGGAAGCAAAGGCGTGCGGCATCCCGATTCGCCTACAGCCTGCGTGGCTGGTGAGCGCGACGGGTGACAATCCCTACAACAGAAAAACACGAGAGATTATCGACAGTTTTAAGGATATGGGAATCCCCACAAACGAGGGAAATGTCATTTTCCCCGAAGGAAACGCGCTGAAATATCTCGCGGAGTATTTCACGGACGAGCTCCCCGAAAATCTGTACGTGGAAGATCCGCGCGACGTGCGGTGCGTGTCCTTCGAGCCAAACGGCAACGTTCTCGGTGGGAATGTATATAGAAAAGATATTATGGAAATTATAAGAGATTATTTGCCGTGATAAAATTGCTCTGCTTGATAAACAAGAATTTGATTGAACAAATAAAAGAGGTGAGAATATGGCAATGTGGAATCCGTGGAGAGGTTGCAAAAAGTGTAGCGACGGCTGTCTTTATTGCTATATCCACAAGGGCGACGCAAAGCGAGGCATTGATACGAGTATTATCGAAAAGACAAAGGACTTTGCAAAGCCCGTCGAACGCCTGAAAAACGGCAATTACAAAGTGAAATCGGGCATTGTATATACCTGCTTTTCCACCGATTTTCTTATCGAGGAAGCAGATGCGTGGCGTCGTGAATGTTGGCAGATGATAAAGGAGCGAGAGGATTGCACCTTTCTGTTTCTCACAAAGCGTATCGACAGATTTATGGACTGCATTCCCGATGATTGGGGCGACGGTTATGAAAACGTCGTGGTTTGCTGTACGGTTGAGAACCAAAAGAACGCCGATTACAAGCTCGGAATTTTTGAAAAGCTCCCAATCAAGCACAAATGTATCACCGTACAGCCGCTGATCGAAGCCATCGACATAGAACGCTATCTTGACGGCATTGAGCTTGTGGTTGTCGGCGGGGAATCGGATACAAACGCAAGACCGCTTGACTACGATTGGGTGCTTGACATCAGAGAGCAGTGCATAAGGAAAAACGTGTCCTTCGAATTCAGACAATGCGGAACGCATTTTGTGAGGGACGGCAAGGAGTATAAGTTGCAGACCAAGGATCTGTGTGCCGAGGCTCGAAAAGCGGATATTGACTTTAAGCGCAATGATTGAATAAGTCGAGTAGCTTGATAAATAAGAATTTGTAGGTTAAAAATGAAAACATTTTACACAAGTGAACGAGAAATATGGCGCGAGTGGCTTGCAGAACACTTTGAAACTGAGAGTGAGATCTGGTTTGTCTTTCCGATGAAGGAGTCGGGCGATAAGGCGCTTTCCTACAACGATGCGGTAGAAGAAGCTCTTTGCTTCGGTTGGATCGACAGCACCATTAAGCACATTGATCCCACGCACCGCGCACAGCGATTTACACCGAGAAAAAAGGGAAGTCCCTATTCGCGCCCGAAC
>JAZQXS010000172.1:0-11114 GCA_045633025.1 Eubacteriales bacterium
GGCGAGCACGAGAATGAGCCAGGCGACCGTCAGAGCAAGGACGCGGTAGTAGCGTTTGTTGCCGAGGGCGATCAATTTTTGCTCGGTGTTTGGAGTGAGTCGGGTGTTCATAGAAAACTCCTTTTTACACATATGACTTTACATAATTATAACATTACAGTTAACTGTAAAGTCAAGAGGAAAAAGCCCTTTTTGTATGAACATTTTGTAAAGAAGAGGGAGCCTGCAAGACCATTTACGACTTGTCCTCGCAAAGATACCACTCCCCGCGCTTCCGTGTCCGCGCGACGACGTACCACCGCTCGGTGGTCTCGGTCACGGGCGAGAAATCAAAGTCAGCAAACATTCCGCATAGGTCAAATCCCGCCTCATCCAGGGCGGCGCGAAGCTCGGTCTCGTCGTAGCAACGCTCGGTCTGCTCCTCGTCGGAGCGGGTGTAGCGGCCGTTTTCATCCTCGGCAAATAGGGACAGGTAGAACTTGCACAGCCGCGTCTCGGGGTCGTACTCGTTCTGCCAGCCGCAGAAAATCCCGTGGCCGTCCTCGTCCTCATCCTCCAGGATGTACGCATTGTTTCCGTAGGTGTGGGCAAACTTGTAGGGGCTGTTGACGTCGAACACCAGAAGCCCGCCCGGGGCGAGGTAGAGGTGGATGCATTTCAGACACGCCAAAAGATCTCCGTCTCCGCAGAGATAATTGAGGCTGTCAAGGCAGCAGACCGTAGCGTCCACGGTGCCGTACAGCTCGAAATCCCGCATATCCTGCTGAAGAAAGAGCGGGGCGGGGTGTTTGGCAAGCTCCTCCATGGCGGCGTCGGTATCCAACCCGTCCGGGTCGATGCCGAGTTTTTCGCAAGCCGCCTCAAAGAGGCGGTCGGTGCGGTCTGTATTCTTGTCAAAAGCCTCGGCCAGCATTTCGGCGCTTCCGTCAATGCCGATCATATCGTACCCGCGGTCGGCCAGCGGGAAGGTCATACGCCCCGTGCCGCAGGCCAGATCCAGAACGATCTGCGGACGGGCGGGGAGGTATGTATCGAAGCAAGCTTGGATGAAATCACTCCACCGCTCGTAGTCCACGTCGGCGTTGAATCGGTCGTAGGCAGAGGCAATTACATGGTATCCGTCGTACATAGGGATTCCTTTCGGGGTAATGGGTTCAAGAGCGGCGGCGATCGGTCAGCCCTGGGTGTCTGTTGGCTTCCATGCTGTCCAGCACCTTGTTGTAGCCGTCGTTTCCGTACTTCAAGCAACGGTTGACGCGGCTGATGGTGGCGGTGCTGAGCCCGGTCTGGGAGGCGATTTCGGCGTATACCGCGTTGTCGCGCAGCATACGGGCGGCCAACATCCGGCGGGACATTTCCTGTAGCTCCGATACAGTGCAGAGATCCTCAAAGAAGCTGTAACAATCCTCAACGGTTTCAAGGGTCAGGATGGCTTGAAACAGAAAATCCAGCTTTTCGTCCTTAATCTTGCTTGCCATGGTGATACTCCTTTCGAGGCAGGGAGGTTGATCTGCCTTGTTTGGAATTATTATACCACAAACTTTCGCTCGTGTAAAGAGGAATGAACAAATTCACGAAGCTTTTTTGTCAAAAAGGGGGGTGTCCCCCCTGCATTTTTGCATGAGAGACACCCTTTTTGGGGTTCAGAGAGCTTACTGGTTCTGATTCTTGCCGGCCAGACCGTTTTCGTAGGACTGGATCATCTTCTTGACCATCTGCCCACCGATGGAACCTGCCTGACGGGAGGTCAGGTCGCCGTTGTAACCCTGAGCGAGGTTTACGCCGACCTCATTGGCGGCCTCCATCTTGAACTGCTCCAGTGCCTTCTTTGCTTCGGGAACGAGCGTCTTATTGCTTGCCATAATTGTGACTCCTCTTTTTATCTCAATTTATCATCTATATCATCGAGCCCTGCGGAGCGCATTGGCCGCGCCCTCGGGGGCTCGGTGCGTTTCGCTTGACTCTGGTATTATTGTGAGCATTTTTATCGGGGATATGAATGGAAATTTGTCACAAAAAAGCATAATGATTCCGAAGCGCAGATGATTGGGGGGGCGGGCGCGGGTCATGCCGTTTTCGTAAATCCGCAAGGGCTTGTCGGCCTGCGAGGCGTGCTGTGCCTCGGGATGGCTCATCCGTTTTTTTATTGGGTCAGCTTCACCGTAACCACCTCGAAGTTCCCCACGGGGAGGGTGATTCGTCCGTCGCGGATCTCCAGAGACTCCAACTCGTTCTCCATCAGGTCGCAGAGGTAGGCGCGGGTAAAGCCGGCGGGAAGCGTCAAGGTAACCCGCTCGCGGCGGTTGTAGGCATCGTGGAAACGGAGGATCACGCCGTTTCGGTCTTCGGCTTGCTTGACGGCGGTGAAGACTATATTGGGCTTGTCGGCGGATACGAAGGAGTAGCGAGCGGGCAGGTCGCCGTCCTGCGCGGTGAGTGTCTGCTCATAGAGGGGCTGGTTGAGGATGTGGCTTTCCTCAATGACGCCGCCTCGGCGGAAGTCCTCGGCATGGGGGAGCAGAGAATAGGTAAAGTGATGTCGGCCTTGATCGGCGTTGGGATTGGGATAGGTCGCGCACTTGAGCAGGGTGATGCTCAGCAGATTGCCCTCAATGGAATGGCCGAATTTGCCGTCGTTGAGCAGGGCGACGCCGTAGCCGTCCTCTGCGACGTCCACCCACTTATGGGCGTACGTCTCAAATTTCGCTTGATCCCAACTTGTGTTCTGATGGGTGGGACGAGTGACGTGGCCGAACTGTACGTCGTAGGTGGCGCTCACGGCGTGAATATCCAGCGGGAAGAAGGCCTTTAGGATCTGGTGATGCTCATGCCAATCCAGCTCAGTCTCAAAGTCGATGCGGGGGCATTCGGAGTACAGCCATAGGGTCTGCCGGATGGTGGAATTCATGTAATGCCGCTCCATGGCGAAGCCTGCGCGGGTTCCGTCGGTCACGGGGGTGATCGAAACGTCGCCGTCCGGCTCGTAGGACTTCAGCTTGTAGTAGTCCTCCAGCTCCCACGCGTCATATAGCGTGGGGTAGTCCTCGAATACCGTCAAGCTGTTTCCGGGCGCGGTCAGTACCTCCCGCTCGTTCCTCTTGTCGTGCAGACGAATGATTTGACCGGCCTCGTTGAGAGTGAGCGTATAGAAGTCGTTCTCAACGGTCAGCCCGTCGATGCGTACCTTTGAGGCGGCATCCCGATTCTGAACAACTGTCCAACCGAAGGGGGGAACAGTCTGCCGGGTTTCGGTATAGCCTCCCTCGGTCAAAAGCACCGCCTTCCGTTCAAATCCCGTAGGGTTGTAGACCAGCGTACCGCCGTCGGTCTTTACCCGCCCTGCGAGGGCTTGGAGCTTATCGCGGATAACGCTCTGACCAAAAGCGGCGACCTCGGCGTAATCCTTGTCGGTGCCCTTATAGACGGGCTCGATGGAGGAGCCGGGGAGGATATCGTGGAACTGGTTGTGGAGCACCTTACGCCAGATGCGGTTCAGCCCTTCGGCGTCGTAATCGCCGCCCACGGACAGGTGTGTTGCCGAAAGAGCCTCGGCGGCGCCCAGCAGGAACTCAGAGTAGCGGTTGCTTTTCTTGACCTTGGCGATGGAGGTGTAGGTGCCGCGGTGGAATTCAAGATACAATTCTCCCACCCAGCGGGGCGTGCGGCTCGTGCGACGGCAGGCGTCATCGAATTCGCCCTTGACCGTCTCCAGATAGGGAAGGAGTCGGTCGGTTCTGGTAACGGGCAGGGAGGGGATGCCGCGGGCGGTACGGCGCTGGGTCTCCAGCATGGCGCGGGTGGGGCCGCCGCCGCCGTCGCCGTAGCCGTAGGTCATGAAGATGCGGTTGGTGTATTCCTTCTGCTGGAAGCGATCCCATGTGCCTTTGACGTAGCTTGCGTCGATGGAGCTGTTGTAGGTGGTGCGGTTTCCGCCGCCCATCTTCTGCGCGGTCATGAAGGAGGTAAAGATCTCTGTGCCGTCGATGCCCTGCCAGTAGAACATATCCACGGGCATGGTGTTGGTGTCGTTCCAACTGATTTTTGAGGTCACGAAGTAGTCCACGCCGCTTTTTTTGAGGATCTGAGGCAAGGCCGCGCTGTAACCGAACACGTCGGGCAAAAACAGGATACGGCTGTCGATACCGAATTCATCCCGGAAGAGGCGCTTGCCGTGGAGGATCTGACGCACCAGGCTCTCTCCGCTGGTGAGGTTGCAGTCGGGCTCCAGGTACATAGCGCCTTCCGGCTCCCAGCGGCCCTCCTTGACCAGCTCCTTCAGCTCGGCGTACTTTTCGGGCGCCTCTTCCTTGAGGTAGCGGTAGAGCTCGGGCTGGGAGAGCATGAAGCAGTATTCGGGGTACTCGTCCATCAGCGCCTTGGCGGTGGAGAAGCTACGCTGGATCTTCTCGCGGGTCTGGGCGCGCGCCCATTTCCACTCCACGTCGATGTGGGTGTGTCCGATGCAATGCACCACGGGCTTGCCGTCGGTGGAGCAGAGCTTACCGTAGAATTCCTGCTCCATGTATTCCCGCGCCATTTGGACGGAGCGCCAAAACGGCTCGCTGTAAGGCTCGCGGAAGTCCACCAGGCGGGCGGCATCCGCCAGCACCGACATCATGCGGGCACGCTCCGTCGATCCCTCCGGCAGCAGTTGGCAAGCGTCAAAGGGTACCTTGATATCGTAGTACAACTGCTCTAAGGGGATGCTAACCGCGCAGAGCGCCATGCGGCATTGGGCGGTGCCGCCCTGAAAGGTGCCGATATGGAAGTAATTATGCAGGACGTAATCGGTATTCGGTTGCAGGGTAACCTCGGGGTGGTTGCTGTCCAGCCCGTGAACCATCTTCCCGTTGAGGTAGATGAGTCCTTGGGAATTGTACGCGTTTCCGCCCAGATCGGTGTAGAGGATCAGGTACTCCTGCTCCGCCGCGGCGGGGGTGCGGAAGGATGTCCGCAGCCAGTAGTGGGAATCATCGCCCGAGAGGATGGAGCCGTCGTAGGGGCGATAGCCCTCGGTGGGGAAGTCGTTGCCGACCTTGTAGCCCGCGTCGCAGATCTCCACGTCGGAGATATCTCGGATCTTGCGGCGGATGAGGGGAGTCAAGCAGTTCAGAAAGGATTGCAAACACTTGTTCAGATTCATAGCGGCCTCCGGTATGTGGAATGGGATATTGGTTACAGTATACCATGCTTTGGCGGGAAAAGCAAGCGATATTTGTAAAATTTGTAAAAAAGGAGTCCCGCGCGCGGGACTCCTCAATGGAATTATTCTTTGTCGTTCATATCTTTAAGAGTACTCTTGATCTGTTTTTCGATAGTCTTTTGAGTTGTCTTGGCAGTAGAGGCGATCGAGGAGTTGCCGCTGGGAAGCAGACTGCCGGCAATGGTGCCGAGACCGTTGTTGCCCCAGCCGTAGTAGTACGACAGATCGCAGGCGCGGTTGGCCAGGATGGTGTCGATCATGGGGCCGGACTCCACGTCCTTCGCGCCCTTGGTCTTGAGGTTGATCTCATAGTACTGCTTGGTCAGCGTGGCGACCGAATGGTACGCCATGGCCTCGATGATGGATTCCACCATGGTGAGAGTCGCGCCGTCTACACTCTTGGGGATGGAAACCACCGAGGCGGTGAAGTGCATCAGACTGTAATAATTCTCCTGCTCGGTATTGTACTTGGGATAGGGAAGGATACCGAAATCCACGTCGTAGCCGCGGACACGGGTCACGCACTGGAGGCACTCGCCGAAGAACAGCGCGTGGTTCTCACCAAAGCACTTTTTACCGGCCTCCTCTACGCCTACGCTGGGTTCATTCAGATTGACGGTATAGTCCTTGGAGAAGATCAGCTTACTCTTGTCGGCGATATCCTGCGCCAGCTCTACGTCCAGATTGAACAGGGGGATATCATCCTCGTCCTTTTGTACCAAGGTGATCCCGCCGCCGATCAGCATACAGGAGGGGACGTCGCCGGTATAGGCAAAGCCGATTACGTCGGTGTCATAGTCCAGCGTACTGTTACCGTTGTTATCCTGTACTGCGGTCTGCTCGAACTCGTAGAGCTTATCCATGCTCCATTCACCGTTGTCAACGATGGAGTAGAGGTCGGGGAGCTGGCAATCCTTCGCGATGCTCTTGTTGAACATGATGGCGAAGGTGGCGTCGTTGTCCAGCGTCATGATATCACCGGTGGCGAAGAAGAGATGCCCGTCAATGGACAGTCCCTCGGCCATCTTGTTGTCCCACCAGGGCTTGGTGACATTCAGGGATTCGATGGCCTCCGAGTGAAGATCCCACAGGAAGCCGTTGGTCGCATAGCCGGAAGCCGCCTGGACATTGCTTACGATGGCCAGGAAATCACCCGTGGGCGCGGCGACCTCGTTGGAGACGTTTCCTTGGGTGTTTTCCGAAATGGTGACACCGTAGTCCTGATAGATGCGGTCGTTTCGCTCGAACACGGCGTAGCTGATGTTATCCGAGTTGGACGTCTTACTGTCAGCAAAGATCTCTACGGTGCTCCAAGAGCCCTCGTCGCGGGTGAGGAAGCAGAGCTCGGCGCCGTCGTAGCGGGTGTCGGGCACCTCCAAGGGCTCGCCGGTGTCAGCTTCGGCGTTGGTATTCTCCGGGGCGCGGGTGCCGGTATCGTCGTTGGCATCGTTATCGGTGGCGCAGGCAGTCAGGCTGCCGGCCAACATGACGGATGCCAGCAGAGCGCAAAAAATTCGTTTGAACATGGCTTTATACCTCCAAGTATAATATACAAGTATATTATACCATAATCTTTTGTGAAAAGCAATAAAAATGGTTTCGTTATTTTGCAAAAAAATAAAAACGGAATTTGGCGATAATGTCAAAGGGGCGCCGCCGTACAAGGCGGGCGCCCCTTTGAGAGGGATCACTTGAGGTAGGCGGGCTTGCCGTCATACACGCGGACGTAGTCTACCACCATTTCGGCGGGGAGGGCATCGATGCACGCCTGCTTACCCGCGCCCGCCCATTCGGCGGCCTCACAGGAGAGGAGCATGTAGCCATCCAGGGGGCAGGGGAGGCAGTTCTCGGAGGTGGCGTGACCCGACACCAGACCGTCTACGTAGAAGGTATAGCTGTCCTCGGCGCGGAGCACCGCGAAGGTGTGGAACTCGCCGTCATAGATGTTGATATCCCCCTCCTTGAGGATGTGGAAGCTGTGCAGATCGGGGTAATTCCAGTGGAGCACCGATTGGTAGCGGCCGCTGTCGTTACCGATGGATTCCACGATGTCGATTTCCAAGCCCTCCTCGGCGGTAGGACGGTTCAAGTTGCCCAGCATTTGCCAGAACGCGCCCCACGTACCGGGGGCAACAGGAAATTTGATACGCGCCTCATAATAGCCGTAGCCGCTATTGAAGAGCCCGTTTGTCCAGACAGCGCCGGAACGGACGCGTTTATTTTCCTCGTCCCACTCCATACGAATGACCAGATGTCCTGCGCCGTCGAGCCTGACCATATCGTTGTTCCAGACGCACAGCCCGTTGCAACGTACCCATTCGGGACAGCGAGACCACTTGGCGGGATCGATATCCGCGCCTGTAAAATTGTCCTCAAAAATCAGCTCAGAATGATTCATATTGCGCAAAAACCTCCATGTCGGAATGTAGATACAGAGATACGGACAGTGATCGCGTATCTCTGTATGCTATATTTGGTGTTACATGCTGATGTCGTAGGCCATGTTGTAGAGGCGCTCGATCTTGGCGGCTCTGGCCTCGCAACGAGCCTTCATCTGGGCTACCTGGAAGGCGGTGAAGTTGTCCAGATCCCCCTCCTTCAGCTTGTTCTTGTACATTTTGTCCAGAACCAGCGCGAAGTTGATGTCGGTGGCGGTGATACGGTTCTCGTTGACGCACATGACCACGTTGGAGCGGCCGGCCAGCAGGGTGTTGACGGCCTCAACGCCCATCTGGGTGGCGGTGAGACGGTCGCGCAGGGTGGGGTTACCGCCGCGGATGATGTGGCCGATCTTATTGTAGCGGGTGTCGATGCCGGTGCGGGCGATGATCTCCTCCTTGAAATCCTCGCCGTAGTCCTTACCGTTGACCTTGGGCATACCCTCGCCGATGATGGCGAGAATACCGCGCTTGTTGCAACGGGTGCGCGCCTCGCCGATGGTCTTGATGGCGAAATCGCGGTCGAAGGGAATCTCGGGGATGGCCAGAGCGTTGGCTCCGGTAGCCAGCGCCAGGTAGAGGGACAGGAAGCCGCAGCCGTTACCCATGACCTCGGTGATGAGGCAACGGGCGTGGGACTCGGCGGTGTCGCGCAGGGAGTCGAACATGGACAGCGCGGTATTCAGCGCGGTATCGAAGCCGATGGTCTGCTCGGTGGCGGTGATGTCGTTATCGATGGTGGCAGGGATACCGATGGAGGGAATGCCGTGGTTGGTCAGATCGGTTGCGCCGCGGAAGGTACCGTCGCCGCCGATGGCGATGATGGCATCGATCTCATGGTCGTGGCAGGTTTTGAGCGCCTTGTTCATGCCCTCTTCGGTCTTGAACTCGGGGCAACGGCTGGAGTAAAGAATGGTACCGCCGCGGTACACGATATTGGATACGCTGCCGGTATCGAAGGGACGGAGATATCTCTGACGAACCACCTCGGGGTCAGATTCGTCTGCCGCGCCGAGCAGGCCGGCGTAGCCGCCCAGGATACCGACGACCTCGATGCCCTGGCTGAGGGCGCGACGAGCCGCCGCGCGGATCGCGGCGTTCATGCCGGGGGCATCGCCGCCGGAAGAAAGGATACCGATTTTTCTGAATCTTGCCATAATTATGAAACCTCCTGCCGCCGATATGTACGGCGGTATTTTTTTGAAAAGTATATTCAGCCCGACGGGCGAATAGGTGAAAGGGAAGCGTGGAGAGGGGGGACAGCGTGCAACTGTCCGACTTTGCGTCGTCCCTTAAAGCGCGGCCTTGACCGCTTCCAGCATGGTACGGGATGCGGCGGCCTCGCGGACGTAGTCGCGGGATTTTTGACGGTAGTAGAGACGGTGGGTGGTGACCCCGTCTTTGGTGGCGATGCCGATATACACGGTTCCTACGGGGTTCTCCTCGGTGCCTCCGGTAGGGCCTGCGAAGCCGGTGGTGGAGAGCCCTACGTCGGCGCCCAACCGTTCGCGGACGCCCTTCGCCATTTCGGCGGCGGTTTCGGCGCTGACCTCGGTGTGCGCCTCGATGGTTTCGGGGGAGACGCCCAAGAGCCGGATCTTCATTTCGTTGGTATAGGTCACACAGCCGCCGAGATAGACGGCGGATGCGCCGGGAATGGCGGTAATGCGCTGACCCATCATGCCGCCTGTGCAGGACTCGGCGGTGGCGACGGTCAGGCCTCGGGCGGTGAAAAGCTGAACCAAAGCCGTTTCCGCGTTGTCACAATCCACGCCGTAGACGTAGGGGGCGATC
This sequence comes from Eubacteriales bacterium, assembly GCA_045633025.1. Lineage (GTDB taxonomy): Bacteria > Bacillota > Clostridia > Oscillospirales > CAG-272 > CAMEON01. Next base: position 9,436 of record JAZQXS010000172.1, read on the forward strand.
TGCGGGTGACGCTTGATCTCTTCTACCAGCGTGTCGCACAGCGCGGCGGCGGCCGTTTCATCCTCGGCGCGGGCGGTGACGCGCAGGCGAACCTCGCCCGACTTGCAGTAGGGAGCCACGGTAGGGTTTTCAGCGGTGACCATGAGATCGTGGAGCATGGTTTCCACGGCGGATTCGCCCAAGCCCATGATGTGGATGTTCCGGCTGATGAGGACACCCTCAGTGTAGCGACGGAGGAAGGGGGTCACCTGCTCGCGGAAGATCGGCTCCAGCTCGGCGGGGGGGCCGGGGAGCATGACGGCCGTATGGGTATCGTCGCCCACGGCCAGCGCGGGAGCGGTTCCGTAATCATTGGGGAATACGGTACACCCCACGGGCATCATGGCTTGCTTTTCATTGTTGGGGGTCATGATGCGCCCCGTCCGCGCGAAGAAGTCGCGGATACGGGAGAGGGATTCCTCGTGCATTTCCATGGCGCGGCCAAAGTAGGCGGCCACGGTCTCCTTCGTCAAGTCATCGTAGGTGGGCCCCAATCCTCCGCTGAGGATGACCAGGTCGGCGGCGGGACGTCCGCGCCCCTCGAAGGCATCCGCCAAGGCGGTCTTGAGGCGGTCGGGATGGTCACCTACCACGGCTTGGTGGTAGACCGAGATCCCCATGGCGGCCAGATGCTTGGAGAGAAAGGCCGCGTTGGTATTGACGATATCGCCCAGTAACAGCTCAGTGCCCACGCAGAGGATTTCCGCGACACGGATGGGGGTGGTTCTTTGGTATACGTTAGGAATGGACATGATCGGGCACCTTCCGTCAAACGGCATCCGTTGGCGGCCTTTCCAATGGTGGGATGGAGAATGAAAAATATACCTGATATCCATTATAGCACGAACAGGCGGATTTGTAAACCCAAAAATGAAAAAATACAACAAAAATCTTGAAATTTTTTTGAGGATGATGTATAATGGAGAGAGGAAAGACAGGAGACACCGCCCGCGAGAGGGCTCTGCTGTCTTGCAAGGAGGTTTCCCATGTCTGACGTTGCTTCTTTTTGTACCCTCTGCCCCCGCGCCTGCGGCGCCGATCGCGCCGGCGGGGCGGTTGGGGTGTGCGGTATGCCCGATACCCTGCATATCTCCCGTTGCGCTCCTCACTTGTGGGAGGAGCCGCCCATCAGCGGTACCCGCGGCTCGGGGACTGTGTTCTTTACGGGATGCAATCTGCGCTGTGTGTTCTGCCAGAACCGCGCTATCAGCCGCGAGGGGGTGGGGCATCCCGTCACCGATGAGGAACTGATGGACAAAATGCTGGAATTGCAGGAGCAGGGGGTTCATAATATCAACCTGGTCACGCCCACCCACTACACCGACAGGCTCGCCCGCCTGCTGGAAAAAATCAAGCCCCGCCTGCATATTCCCGTGGTCTGGAACAGCAGCGGCTACGAGTCGGCGGAGGCGCTTCGGTTGGTGGACGGGCTGGTGGATATCTATTTGCCCGATTTTAAATATATGTCCTCCGAGCTGTCGGCGGCCTACTCCGCCGCCCCCGATTACGCCGACCGCGCTACCGAGGCGGTGTCCGAGATGTACCGCCAGGTAGGGAAGTACCGCGAACGGGACGGCCTTGCGGAGGGGGGCGTGATCATCCGCCACTTGGTTCTCCCCGGTTGCCGTGCTGACTCCATA
>JAZQXS010000173.1:0-10668 GCA_045633025.1 Eubacteriales bacterium
TAGGGATCCACCACGGTCACGCGGTCAATGCCGATGGCGCGGCAGAAGGCCTCCAGATCCACCTTGGCGGCGGGGTCGCCGTGGATGTTGTAGCCGGTGGTGGGGTTCTGCTGGTGGCCGGTCATACCCGTGATGGAGTTATCCAGGATGATGACGGTAGAGTTGGATGCGTTGTAGGCGATGTTGACCAGACCGGTCATACCCGAGTGCATGAAGGTGGAGTCGCCGATGACGGCCACGGTACGCCCCTCGGTCTCGGCGCCGCCGATCTTGTTGAAGCCGTGAACACCCGACACCGACGCGCCCATGCAGAGCACCGAGTCAACGGCGTTGAGGGGCTGAGCCATGCCCAGGGTGTAGCAACCGATGTCACCGATGACGGTGATCTTGTGCTTGGAGAGGGTATAGAACAGGCCTCTGTGGGGGCATCCCGCGCACATAACGGGAGGACGGACGGGAATGGTCTCCTCGGCGGTCACACCCTCCTTGACCTCCATACCGAAGGCGCGGCGGATGAGGTTTTGGGAGAACTCACCCTCCATGGGGAAGATGTTCTTGCCGTCCACCTTCAAACCGAGGGCGCGGCAGTGGGTCTCGATGACGGGATCCAGCTCCTCGATGACCACCAGGCGGTCTACCTTGGCGGCGAAGTCGGTGATGAGCTTAACAGGCAGGGGATTGACCATACCCAGCTTGAGGACGGATGCCTTCTCGCCGAAGACCTCCTTGACGTAGCGGTAGCAGGTACCCGAGCAAATGATGCCGAGGGCGGTGTCACCCATTTCCACGCGGTTGACGGGAGCGGTCTCGGCGTACTCGATCAAGGCGCGGGTGCGCGCCTCCACCTCGGGATGGCGGCGGATGGCGTTGGCGGGAGCCATGATGTACTTCTGAGGGGTCTTGACGTAAGGCTTGACGGGGATATCCTTACGCTCGTCCACGGAGAGAAGGCTCTGGGAGTGGGCGATACGGGTGCACATGCGGAGGAGGAAGGGGGTATCGAACTGCTCGGACAGCTCAAAGGCCAGCATGGCGAACTCCCGCGCCTCGGCGGAGTCGGAGGGCTCCAGCATGGGCACCTTGGCGGCGATGGCGTGATGGCGGGAATCCTGCTCGTTCTGGGAGGAGTGCATACCGGGGTCATCGGCCACGCAGAGCACCAGACCGCCGTTGACGCCGGTGTAGGACATGGTATAGAGGGGGTCGGCGGCCACGTTCAGGCCGACGTGCTTCATAGCGCAGGCGGAACGGGCGCCGGCCAGGGAAGCGCCGAAGGCGACCTCCAGGGCGACCTTCTCGTTGGGCGCCCACTCGCAGTACAGATCAGGGCAGACGTCGCAGTATTCGGCGGCGTATTCGGTGATTTCGGTGGAGGGGGTGCCGGGATAGCTGGATACCAGACGGCATCCCGCCTCGTACAGACCCCGCGCCACAGCCTCGTTACCGAGCATGAGTTGCTTTTTCATAACGGTTGTTCCTTTCGTGTATGGAATATCAATATTTTTTGGAGGATGGGATGCGGCCGAGAAACAGAAAATCCCTTTGCGAAGCGTCACGCTTGCAAAGGGCGAAAAAACTATTTCGCGGTACCACCTTTTTCACTTTCCAACAGTACGGGTGCAGGAAAGCCTCACGGGACACGGCCATGTCCCCTCCGCTGTAACGGGCGGCCCCGTCGCCCCTACCCTGCGCATACCATGCGCGTGTTCAAGGCGCGGCTCTCGGAAGGAATTCACTCGGCGGCGTGGCTGTCTCGCACCCTGCGACAGCTCTCTGAACACGCGCGACCCGACCTACTGGTTTCCGGTCAACGTCAATTTTTCCTTATTATAAAGGAAAACGCGGGATTTGTCAAGGGGGTTTCGTGAATTTTTTGACGATTCCCACAGAAAAAATGATGGAAAACCTGCGAAGAAGAGGCGAAAATGGTGAAGGGAACCTCTATATGCGGCAGCGACGGGACATTTTCCCCGCTGTCTGTCGTACTGCCCAAAAAAAGTGCGCCAAAAGATGAAAAATTTCCGAAAAAAATGTGAAAAAACACTTGCATTTCAAGGGAAAGTGTGTTATACTATTATTGTAGAATATGAAGAGTAAGATGAGAGTGGGTTCCGGGGAGATTCCACTCTTAAATTTTGCTTTGGGATCCCCTCGCGGAGCCCGGCACTTGCAGAAAGGATTGGCCATGTCGGATCAAAACAACCATCCCGTAAATGACAAAAAGCCCCTGCGCGCTGTCCGTACCCGTTCCTCCGGACGGGGCATCGCCGACAGAGTGCGGGAGATCATCACCCCCACCGCTGATGAGTTGGGTTACTACCTCTGGGACGTGGAATACGTCAAGGAGGGCGCCGATTTCATCCTCCGCGTGACCATTGACAATGATGAAGGCATCACCATCGACGATTGCGAGACCATGACCCGCGCCATCGACCCCATCCTGGATGAGCACGACCCCATCCCCGATTCCTACCTGCTGGAGGTCTCCTCCCCCGGTATCGAGCGGGAGCTGACCCGGGACGATCACTTCGCCCTCTGCGTGGGCGAAAAGGTGGAGGTTCGCCTCTTTGCTCCCGTGGACGGAAGCCGCGTGTGGGTGGGTATCCTCGGCGAGCGGGACGGGGAAGGGAATATCCCCGTGGAGACCGCCGGCGTGACCCGCACCTTCCCCCGAAATGCGATCTCCAAGATTCGCACCGTGTTTGATTTTTGATTTCCGATAGAAATGTAATACACCCGAAAGGATGAAATGAAATGAAAGACGATATCTTTGAGGCTCTCGAATTGCTGGAAAAAGAGGGCATTCCGAAGGCCTATATGATCGAGAAGATCGAGCAGGCTCTCACCTCTGCCTTCAAGAAGGAGTACGGCCCCACCGCTCTGATGCGCGTGGAGATGGATCCCGCCAAGAAAAAGACCAAGGCTTACCTGCAAAAAGAGGTGGTCGAGGTGGTGGAGGATCCCGTCTGCCAGATCTCGCTGGAGGAGGCTCGCGCGATCAGTAAAAAGTATCAGATCGGTATGATGGTGGAGAAGGAGGTCAAGACCGACGCCTTCCGCCGTACCTCTGCCGCCGCCGCTAAGTCGGTGATTATCCAGGGTATCCGCGAGGGTAAGCGCCAGGCTATGCAGGAGGCCTACGAGAACAAGAAGGAAGAGCTCATTACGGTTACGGTCAGCAAGATCGACCGCGAGAACGGCGACGTTCTGCTGGAGCTGGATCAGGGCTACAACTGGCTCACCAAGGCCGAGCAGATCCCCGGCGAGGAGCTCACCGTCGGACAGAAGATCAAGGTCTACCTCACCGAGGTCAACCACGAGGCCAAGGGGCCGGTCATCTCCCTGTCCCGTATCCATCCCAAGCTGGTATGGCGTCTCTTTGAGCTGGAGGTGCCCGAGATCCAGGACGGTATCGTCATTATCCGCGGCGTATCCCGCGAGGCCGGCTCCCGCTCCAAGATCGCGGTCTACTCCCGCGATGCCGACGTGGATGCCGTGGGCGCTTGTATCGGTACCCGCAATATGCGTATCGATGCGATCATCTCTGAGCTGAACGGCGAGAAGATCGATATCGTCGGATACAGCGATATCCCCGAGGAGTACATCGCCGCCGCTCTGGCTCCCGCTACCGTCAATTCCGTGACCATGGTGGGCGAGCGCGCCTGCCGCGTGACTGTCGATCCCGATCAGCTCTCCCTGGCCATCGGCCGCGAGGGTCAGAACGTTCGTCTGGCTGCCCGTCTGACCGGTTATAAGATCGATATCAAGGCTGAGTAAGCCGTAAGGAGACGCTATGGCCGCAGAAAATAAAGGCGGGAAAGCCGTAAAGCCCCGCAAGATCCCCATGCGGCAATGCCTGGGGTGTAATGAGCATAAGCCGAAAATGGAGCTCATCCGCATCGTCCGCAGTCCCGATGGCGAGGTCAGCCTGGATCTGACCGGCAAGAAGTCGGGGCGGGGCGCCTACATCTGCCGTGACCTGAAGTGCCTGAAAAAGGTGCGCAAGAGCGGCCGCGTGGCGCATAACCTGGAGTGCGAGATCAGCCCCGAGGTCTATGATAAAATGGAGGCCGAGCTGACAGCCGAGGAAGGAGCCGCCACATGAGCGGTACGGACGAGAAGCTTTTGTCTACCTTGGGTCTGTGCGCCAGAGCCCGCAAGCTGGTCATGGGAACGCCCATGATCTGTGAAGCCCTTCGCGCCGGGGGGAAGACCCCCGTTCTGGCCGTGCTGGAGGCATCCGATACCTCGGAGAACACCCACGGAAAGCTGATTTCCAAGTGCGCGTACTACCGAGTTCCTCACCACCGCTTGACCGCAACCACCGCAGAGCTGGCGCACGCCGTCGGAAAGACGGGCGCTGTGGCCGCTGTCGGTGTGACCGACGAAAATTTGCTCAAGGCGTTGTCGCGCTACCTCCCCGAGAGGATCGACCGCGGCGAACAGCCGCAATAATACCGCAAACCAATACCGCCCGTTGCGTGACGGGTCGCCCGCAGGGCATATAAACAGACTGACCGCCTCCGCGGCGGCTCCAGGAGAAGTTTTAGGAGGAAATATGGCATTCAATCCGCAATTCAAAGTGAACCAGATGGCAAAGGATATGGGTCTGAAGAGCAAGGAGCTGACCGACCTGCTGGCAAGCAAGGGCATTGGCGACGTAAAGAGCCAGAAGACCTTGACCGAGCAGGAATTTAACATCCTGTTCCAGACACTCACCGAGGCGAATCAGGTTGAGAACATTTATGATTACATGGATGGAAAAACCTGTATTCCCTCCAAGATCGCGGCCGAGAAGGAGAAGGCTAAGGCCGCCGCTGAAAAGGCTGCCCGCGAGGCAGAGGAGCGCGCCGCTCGTGAGGCTGCCGAGGCTGCCCGCATAGCCGCTGAAAAGGCCGCCGCCGAGGCCGCCCGCGAGGCCGCCGAAAAGGCCGCCCGCGAGGCAGAGGAGCGCGCCGCCCGTGAAGCCGCCGAGGCCGCTGAAAAGGCTGCCCGTGAGCAGGAAGCGCGCGAAGCCGCTGAGAAGGCTGCGAGAGAAGCGGCCGAAGCCAAGGCTGCCGCTGAAAAGGCTGCTGCCGAGGCTGCCGCGCGCAAGGAGGCTGACCGCAAGGCATTCGAGCGCGCCGCGCTGGAAAAGGCCGCCGCAGAGGCTCGCGAGAAGGCATTGGCCAAGAAGGCCGCGCGTGCCGCGCAGGAGGCCGAACGCGCCGCCCGTGAGGCAGAGCGCGCCAACGCGCCCAAGGATGCCGCCAAGCCCGCCGTTAAGGATGCCGCCAAGGATAGCCCCAAGGATGCGCAGGCAACCAAGCCCGCTCAGCCTGCCGCTCGCAACGAGAATAAGCCTGCGCAGGATCGTCAGGGTGACCGTCAGAGTGACCGTCAGCGTCCCGCGACCGACCGCGCTCCTCAGCAGGCACAGACCCGTCCCGCAGGTGACCGTCCCGCGAATGTCGGTGCCGGCGCCGGTCAGCAGAAGCCCGATATGCGCGGAGACCGCAACGACCGCAACGACCGCGGAGATCGTAATGACCGTGGAGACCGTAATGACCGTGGAGACCGCAACGCCAACCGTTCCCAGAACAGCCGTAACGATCGCAATGACCGTGGCATGGGCGGTATGGAGCGCGATAAGGGCGATTTCGTCCAGAATGCGCCCAAGGAGCATTTCCAGGTGCAGGCCATCGTCCGCGGCCAGACCCCCAAGGGCGGTGTGGAGCAGTCCAAGCCCCGCGGCGCGACCCGCGTGGTGGATACCCGCGTGACCGATTCGGTGGATCTGTCCAAGTACGACGAGAAGCTGGACACCTTCGTGTCCGAGCGCGTGCAGGATACCCACGGCGGCAACCAGAAACTCACCAAGAAGAATACCCAGCAGCAGGGAACCAAGCAGCCTATGATGAAGGGCGGTAAGCCCATGGGCAAGAAGCAAGCTCCCGTCAAGAAGCAGCCCCTCCACGTGGAGATCCCCGACGAGATCGTGGTCAGCGACCTGGCCGCCCGTCTGAAGGTCACCGTGGGTGAGGTGGTCAAGCGCCTCATGATGATGGGCATGATGGTCACCGTCAACCAGACCGTGGATTTCGATACCGCCGCTCTGGTGGCTGACGAGCTGGGCGCCGAGGTGGAGCGCGAGGTCGTCGTGACCATCGAGGAGCGACTCTTTGACAACACCGAGGACACCGCCGAGACCCTTAAGCCCCGCGCTCCTGTCGTGTGCGTCATGGGTCACGTTGACCACGGTAAGACCTCCCTGCTGGATGCCATCCGCCACACCCGCGTGACGGCCGGTGAGCCCGGCGGTATCACCCAGCACATCGGTGCGTACCGCGTGCAGACCAACGATCAGGACATCACCTTCCTGGATACCCCCGGTCACGAGGCCTTCACCGCCATGCGTGCCCGCGGCGCCCAGGCAACCGATATTGCCATTCTGGTGGTCGCCCCCGACGACGGTATCATGCCCCAGACTGTGGAAGCCATCAACCACGCCAAGGCCGCCGGTATTGATATCATTGTGGCCATCAACAAGATGGATAAGCCCTCTGCCGATCCCGATAACGTCAAGCAGGAGCTGACCAAGTACGAGCTGGTGCCCGAGGAGTGGGGCGGCGACGTCATTTGCGTGCCCGTGTCCGCTCTGACCGGTATGGGTATCGACGACCTCCTGGAGAACGTTCTGCTGGTCGCCGAGGTCAAGGAGCTCAAGGCCAATCCCGACCGCCGCGCCAAGGGTATCGTCATCGAGGCCAAGCTGGACAAGGGCCGCGGCCCCGTGGCTACCGTTCTGGTGCAGAACGGTACCCTGCATAACGGCGATATCGTCATCGCCGGCACCTCCGTCGGCCGTGTCCGTGTCATGACCGACCACACCGGCCGTTCCGTTAAGGCGGCAGGTCCCTCCGTTCCTGTGGAGATCACGGGTCTGGCCGACGTGCCGGATGCAGGCGATGAGTTCGAGGCCGTTATCGACGAGCGCATGGCTCGCGAGCTGGCCGACCAGCGCCGTGCCCAGGCCAAGGAGGAGGTCTTCAAGGCCAACGCCCGCGCCAACCTCAACGACCTGTTCAACCAGCTCTCCGCCGGTGTCAAGGATCTGAATATCATCGTCAAGGCCGACGTGGACGGTACCGTGGAGGCCGTGAAGGCATCCCTGCAGAAGCTGTCCAACGAGGAGGTTCGCGTCCGCGTGATCCATGCCGCCTGCGGTGGTATCACCGAGGGCGACGTTACCTTCGCCGCCGCGTCCAACGCCATTATCGTCGGATTCAACGTCCGTCCCGACCGTCAGGCTTTGGACTCCGCTGACCGTCAGAGCGTGGAGATCCGTACCTACCGAGTCATCTATGAGTGCATCGAGGAGATCGAGGCGGCTATGAAGGGTATGCTGGCGCCCAAGTTCCGTGAAAACCTTCTGGGTCACGCCGAGGTTCGCCAGACCATCCATGTGCCCAACGTGGGTACCATCGCCGGCTCCTATATCACCGACGGTAAGATCATCCGCTCTGCCCAGATCCGCATCGTCCGTGACGGCGTGGTCATCTTCGAGGATAAGATCGCATCCCTCCGCCGCTTCAAGGACGACGTCAAGGAGGTCGCCGACGGCTATGAGTGCGGTATCGGCCTCGATCGCTTCAACGATATCAAGGTGGGCGACGTGCTCGAAGCCTTCGTCATGGAGGAGATCCCTCAGTAATTGCGCCCTGCCGTGAATTTGGGAGTGTCTCACATGCGTTTTCCATGTGAGACACTCCGATGCAAGCTCTGAAAGGAGGCGAGAGTTATGGCATTGAAATATGAAAAATCTTGCGGAGCGCTGGTGTTTCGCCAGGATCCCAAGACGGGACGGATGTACATCCTGATGATCCGCCATAAGCACGGAGGACACCGTTCTTTCCCCAAGGGTCATGTAGAGGCCGGAGAGACCGAGCATCAGACCGCGATCCGCGAGGTGGAGGAGGAAACCTCTGTCCGCATCCGCATCACGTCGGATTTCTGCGAGAAGGTACATTACAGCCCCATGCCCGGTGTGCAGAAGGAAGTGGTCTATTTCATGGCCATGACCGACCAGAAGGCGACCCATCCCCGCGACGGTGAGATCGCAGACGTGGAGTGGGTTCCCTTGGATAATGCCGAGCGATTCTTGACCCACGAAAACGATAAGATCGTCCTCCGCGCCGCTATGAAGGCTCTGGAGGAGAGTCTGATCTGAAAAAACGGCATACCGTTGTCATTCGTGCCCTTTGAGGTAGGAATGATGGTGGTGTGCCGTTTTTTGTGGTGAACATATAACCGCACACCCGAGAGGTACATCCTCCCGCCGTGTGCGGTACTGTTTATTCATCAATTTTGACCATGTGAACGGCCGCTTTCAAAGGTAGAATAATTCCCGTAAAAAGCGAATGACATTCGCATATTGTGTTATTGTATTTCCGTCTGTCTTATGGTACAATATAGGTACAGCAGAGCTCGCTGAATATTGAATAGGAGAGGAATATGAAACTGAATCTCGCAGAAAATATCCGAAAAAAACGACGTGAAATGAATCTTTCGCAGGAAACGTTTGCCGAACGACTGGGCGTGAGCTTTCAGACGATCAGCAAATGGGAGCGAGGGGAATGCTATCCCGACATTGAAATGCTACCCCAAATTGCAAATTTCTTCGGCATTTCGGTGGATACTTTGCTGGGTGCAGATCAATGTAAGGAACGTGAGGATGTGGCGGCTATTCAGGATGAGCTTCGCAAATTCGATATGCTGCGTGACGAGAAAACACTCGTGTGTCTTGCGGAAGAGGGCTTAAAAAAATATCCGAACAATCATTTGCTGATGGCGTGGATCGTGTACGGCGCTCAAAATATCAATCCCAAACGGAGCATCGAGTTGGGGGAATATCTCTTGGCAAATTGTCGCAATCCGCATTACTTGAATTGGGTGAGAGCGGAGCTGTGTTATGCGTATTATAAGGTTGGAAGGCAAGAGGACGGAATTGAGGCGGCTCGGCGGTTGCCAACGTATGCACAAACACGCCAAGCTGTGCTGGAGGATCTTTTAACAGGAGAGGAATTGGTAACGCATATTATTGAGACGAATATGGATAAACTCTGCTATCGGTTTAAGATGTCCGTATTGAAGTTGCTTGACCACTATAAGCCCCGGGAACAGATCGAGCTTTTGAAGAAAAGTAATGCCATGTATGAGGTCGTATATGAGGCCGAAGATGAGTTGGCATTGGAGCAACAAGCGGACACGTGTGTGCGGATCGCAGAGATTGCTATGAATACGGGCAACACAGAGGAAGCACAAACGTATATCAACAAAGCCTTGATATACGCGCAAAGACATGATGAAATTCCTTTTGGCACGCCGTTTCAATCTCTTTTGCGTGGCTGTGAAAAATACGGATATCAAAGGGAGCAATCCGGAGAATTGGTTCATCCTTATGGAAAACTACGGGAAATGCTGTTGTCTTCCATAAAGTTGAACCCTGTATTTGAGGGTATGTCATTTGAATCCTAAATAAACGAGACTCCAAAAGAGCAACAAAATACCGCACACCCGAGAGGTCTACCCTCCCGCCGTGTGCGGTATCTTATTTATGCAGGCTTATTTTTAAACCGTCTCCCCGTCTCCTCCAAATACAACCGCATCATCAGCGGCCAATCGGTCTGGATGAGGTCGAAGCCGCGGTCGGCCAGCCAGCCCCAGCCGTTCTCGGGGTCCCCGGCGGCCGAAATGTCGTCATTGTGGCCGGCTACAAGCTGGGTGCGGTGGTCGTAGATGATGGAGTTTGCCCAGACCAGCTTGCCGTCGCGGTGGAGCTTGTCGATGTAGGCGGGAGTACCCACCTCGTCGTCCTCGCGCCCGAACAGCACTTCGGCACCTACGTAGTGGATGCGGCGGCTCATAAGCTCGTCGTGAACCCCGTCGTCCTTGCGGATAATGGGCAGGTAAGCGATCTCGGGGAAAACATCCTCCATGAGGTCGAACATCTTCTTGTCGGGGGAGGTCTTGACGATGATCTGATCGGCCATGTCAAAGCGGCGGATCATGTCACAAAGCTCCCGGGGATAGAGCCAGAATTTGTCCACGTTGATGTAGCACTTACCCTTGCACAGCTCGAAAATGTCCTCCAGCTTGGCGATGCCGAACTGGGTGGGGGTGCGGTCGCAGTTGACGTAGCGGAGAGCCGCGATCTCCTCGTCGGTCATCTCGGGAATGGAGCAGTCCTTGTTCAGGTGGCTACGTTCCATGGAAGGATGAAAACTGTACAGCGTTCCGTCCTTGCCCATGTTGGCGTCCACTTCGATCATGTCAGCACCCTGGGCCAGCGCGACATGATAAGCGGCCATGGTGTTGCAGGGAATGTTCCCCGCGGCCGAACCGCGGTGGGCGACGATGAGTATCCTTTCCTTGGCAGAATCGAAAATGTTCATATCTTTCTCCTTTTTAGGATTTGTATGGGAAATGGAGAGCGCTTAAGAATCCTCCAAAAACTTTTCAACAGGATTCTATTGTTTTTTAGGGGACCTCTAAAAATTCATCACACGAAGTGTCGGCGGAATCTTTTCCATCATACTTCACAGAATTCCTTCGCGTAGGGTCAACTACGCGCGCGGAATTTTGTTGCGACTGACGAAAAATCTTCTCGGCACCGAACTTGTTCGGCTC
>JAZQXS010000174.1:0-2579 GCA_045633025.1 Eubacteriales bacterium
AGCGCAATCTGCGCTTCGTATGGTGCGGCAGTGAGGAGCGGGGACTCCTGGGCGCGAAGGCCTACTGCGCCGCCCACGAGGACGCGCTTTCGAGCATCGCCCTGTGCATCAATCTGGTCATGATCGGCTGTACCATGGGTCATCTCATCGCCTGCTGCACCACCGAGGACGCGCTGGTCTCCTATATCAGCTACCTCGGCCGCGAGCTGGGCATTCTGATTGACCCCTACCAGGACGTGTATTCCAGCGATTCCACTCCCTTTGCCGACAAGGGCGTCCCCGCAGTGTCTTTCGCCCGCATCTCCCCCCGCGAGGCGGCCACCATCCACAACAGCTACGACACCGCCGACATTATTAAGGTAGAAAATATGGAGAGGAACATCACCCTTATCACAGCCTTCGCCGCGCGCATGGCCAACGCCGCCTTCTGCCCCGTGCGCCGTGAGATCCCCGACAATATCAAGGAAAAACTGGACGAGTATCTCTGCCGGAAGAGAAAAAAGTAAGAACAGGAGACATAGCGTATGACATCCAAGGATAGAATCCTCAACGCCATCCGAGGAAAAGAGATCGACCGCGTTCCGTGGTCGCCCTTCCTGGCCTACTTCTGGGAGCACCTTCCTGCCGAGGAACGCGCCATGGGCGAGCGGGAGTATCTGCAACGGGCGGGGGCTGACCCCCTGTTCAGAGGCTACGGCCGCGCCTATCGGGTGGAGCAGAAGAATTGCGTGTCCACCACCAGGCAGGACGGTCACAAGCGATACACCACCCACGAGACCAAGGTAGGTACTCTGACCGAAGAATACACTTACTCTCCCAACGCCAATTCCTGGTTCCTGACCCGCCATCCCGTGGAGACCGAGGAGGATTTTCGGATCCTTCAGTACATGGCCGAAAACCAGACGATCGTATCCGATGCCGCATGGCTTCATGCGGACTACCGAGGAGTGGGCGGGGATGTTCTGCTGATGCCCATGCTGGGTGTGAATGGTAAGACGTCCTTTCAATCCATGGTGGAGCATTGGTGCGGTACCGTGAATCTGACATACGCCCTGTACGATTTCCCCGAGGTGGTGGAGGAATGCCTGGCGGTCATGCGGGAGAAGGATCTGAAAACCGTCAAGTACTCCGCCGAAACCGAGGTGGACTCCTTCATTTTTTGGGAGGACAGCTCTACCACCAATATCAGCCCCGCCATGTTCGAGACCTATACCGCCCCGCAGATCAACGAGTGGGGTAAGCTCCTGCACGCCAACGGCAAGCTCTTGATCCACCATGCCTGCGGTCACTTGAAGGATTTGATCCCCGCTATGTGCCGTACCGAGATCGACATGATCGAGTCCATCTCCCCGCCCCCTACGGGCAACATCGACATTCGGGAGGCGACAGCCATGATGCCTGATCATATCGGCCTCATCGGCGGCATCGAGCCCACGTTTTTCAAAAACTGCACCTTGGACGAGCTGGAGGCCCGCGTGTACGAGCTTCTGGACGTCATGAAAGGGAAGCGCTTCGTCCTGGCCAACAGCGATAGCTGTCCCCCCGGCGTGGAGCATGAAAAATTCCGCCTTGTCGGCGAGATCCTCCGCCGCGCTTGATCATACCGAGCCGTTTCATACTAATTTTCAACCAAAACCTTGAATTAGAATTCGTTCTCCCGCTCTCCCGATATCCCAGTGGGTAGGGACCCACGGTGAATGCCAATATCCATTCGTCAAACAGCGAGTCAATACATAAAACAATACCGTAATACCGTGTCAGCAAGTTCTTGGGAGTTTTTAGAACCCTTCTTTCAAGAAGGGTTCTAAGCCGCCGGAGGCATGCTCTCGTTTTAAGGTTTTATTCGTAAATTCGTGTTATTACATAGAAAAGGAACCCAAAATCATGCAAATTTCTAATAGAATCAAAAACCTCACCGTCGAAGCGGAGGTTGCTCTCGCTCCCTACTTTGCCGAGATCGACCGCATCTCCTTTGAGAACACCGAGCGGGTCATGGACGCCTTCCGCGCCCACCGCGTGGCCATGACCAACTTTGACGGCACCAGCGGCTACGGCTACGATGACCGCGGCCGCGATGTCCTCGACGAGATCTGGGCGGAGGTCATGGGGGCGGAGGCCGCCATCGTCCGCCATCAGATCGTCAGCGGTACTCATGCCCTCACCATCGGTTTGTTCGGCATCCTGCGCCCCGGTGACGTGATGCTGTCCGTGGCGGGCAAGCCTTACGACACCCTGGAGGAGGTCATCGGCCTCTGCGGAACCCCCGGAAACGGCTCGCTCAAGGACTTCGGCGTGGATTACGACCAGGTGGAGCTGACCCCCGACGGCCATTTTGATTTCGACACCATTGAAAAGAAGCTGACCGCGCTGGGCGACCGCGCGAAAATGGTCTTCGTTCAGCGCTCCAAGGGCTATCTGAACCGAAAGACCCTGTCGGGCGCCGAGATCGGCGAGCTGGCCGCGTTCGTGCATCGGGTGTCGCCCCATAGCTTCGTGGTGGTGGACAACTGCTACGGCGAGTTCGTGGAGACCGTCGAGCCCACCGCCGTGGGCGCTGACCTCATCATTGGCTCTCTCAT
>JAZQXS010000175.1:0-3633 GCA_045633025.1 Eubacteriales bacterium
ACCGCCGACACGATCCAGCCGTCCGTCGTGATTGCAGACAATGTGCCCGTCCGAGGTGCGGTACACGTCGGTCTCAATGCCGTAGTAGGAGCGATTGCCGGCGGCAACGAAGGCCGAGGCGGTGTTCTCCCGCTCCAGACCGCTGCAGCCGCGGTGGGCGGTCACGCGGGTCTTTTTGTTATCGAACTTGATGGTATTCCCCAGCGGCTTTTTGCGGATGGGATCCGGGATGCGGTTGTAGGTATCGTTCATCTTCTTCGCGCGCTCCAGCAGCTCGGAAAGGATCCCGTCCTTTTCATCGTCGGGGGCGTCGTAGGACTGGTGGTGAGCCTCCAGCACCAGCTCGCCCTTGTAGCCGATATCCCGCAGAACCGTCAGAAATTCCTTCCAATCAATATTGCCGTCGCCGGGGCGGAGGTGCTCGTCGCCGGAGCCCGCGCCGTGGGTATCCTGGATATGCAGGGACAGCGGGGGAACGTCCAGGTCGCGGAGGATCGTCACGGGGATGCCGTTGGAGTGGGAATGCCCCGTATCGTAGCACCAGCCGAAGAAGGGAGAATTCACCGCCTTGACCAGCTTCACGATGTTGGCGGGGTGGATGGTGGCACCCCACAGGATGTTCTCGGAGAGCAGGATCAGACCGTACTTCTCCATGATGGGCAGGATGGGCTCTACCGCCTCTTTATTGACGCGAATGAACTCATCCACGTCGTCCAGGATATGGCCGTCGATCTCGTGGATGGGGTGGGCTACGATGTAGCGGGCGCCCAGGATCGCGGCGGCCTCAAAGGAGCGCATCTGCGCCTCGTCGCGGGAGGCTACGTTGAAGGGGGCGTGGGCGTGGGTATATCGGACACCCAAAGCATCAGCCTTTTTACGGAGGGCAACCGTCCGCTCACGCCAATCGTCTCCGGCCAGCAGGCGGTCGCCGCCGATGCAGTAGTCAAAGCCCATATCCAGCGTTGTATAGCCGATATTGGCCAAGCGATCCAGCACGTCCTCTGCCTGATACGCGGGGGGGAATACGTCGGTCGTGGTTACGATATACATAGTATTTCTCCTTTTCTTATCATTTTCATATAGCAAATTGTAAAATGCAAAAAGACATGGACGCATAAGGCATTTAACTGGCCAACAAAATCACATTTTCTCCACTGATAAATAACAATCATTATGCACGCATTCTCCTCCACCGCCTGCGGGCGGAGCCCCCTCCCGGAGGGAGCCTTGGGAGCGCGGGTCAAAAACACTTGTCGGGAAAGAAATTTCCGCGTGGTCAGCACGATAGGCTCCCTCCGGGAGGGAGCTGTCACGAAGTGACTGAGGGAGAATGCGCGACAAAAGGTTGGCATTTTCAAATGGGTACACAATTTGTCTGTTTTACAATCGCCTATTATTTTTGCAGCGGAATTTCGGGTTTCTGCAGGGAAACGGTATTACGCCTTCTTCTGCGCCTTGAAGGTAAAGCCACGCAGACCGCTGGACAGCAGGCTGTACTTGTCTGTCCATGCATCGCCGCCTGTGACGAAATTGCCGGGGCCGCAGGCCCAGCCGGGCTTGCCGACCTCATGCAGGGGGCCGAACACGTTGATACGGGTGCCCACCACGGTGACCTCGATGGGCAGGCCTGCGCGGTAGGCCTCGGTCACGTCGGCCTCGTAGGGATCCCAACCCAGAACCGTGGTCTTGCCGGCGGCGGTCACCTTGACGCATCCGCCCGTGAAGTCCTTGGGGGTCAGCACGATGCGGTCGGCATCCTTGGCGCCTTCGCCCAGCATACCTGCGTAGGCCTCGGGAGGCAGGATGAAGGTCAGATTGCCCGTAAAGAAGGGCATATCGTAGGCGGAATAGTTATCGCATCCCATGCGGGCGGGCGCGGCTACCAGAGTACGCTTGCGGCCGTCGAGCTGGACGCCGAAGTCACCCACGAGGTAGATCGCCTCGATGTTGGTGGTACGCTTGAAGGTCACGTCGATGGTGACCTCGTTGCGGCCGAGCTTGAGCGTGCCCGCGGGAATGGGCATTCTCTTGAAGCAATCGTCCACCCAGAAGTCGTTGATATCCCCGTTCTGAAGGGCTACGCCGTTGAGCTTGTAGGCGTTGAACTCGGGGCGCTCACCCGCGAGGAACACCTCGCCCTCGGGGAGCTGATCAATGAAGAACTCGTAGGAGAGCTGAAGCTGACCGTACTCCTTGGTATCGTGGATCTTGGCGTACCAGGGCTGGAGCATCTCACCGCCGCGCCACTCGATCCCCACGTCGGAGCGCACCTGACGGTCTGCCCACAGCACTTCCCTCTCGTCGTGCCATTCGCCGTCTGCCCAGCGCCATCTGCACCAATCCAGCACGCAAACGTTCTGCTCGTCGGTCGTGTAGTCAAATTCACCCGTCAGCGTATCGGAGGCAACGGTTTCGTACTCGGCGACGGCGGGGAGGGTGTCGGCGGTCTTGGAGAGAACGAAGCAACGGGTGCCAGCGGCCTCCAGATCCATGCTGATATAGTAGACGCCGCCTGCCTCGCCCGCGATGGCGGAGGCATCGTAGCGCGCGCCGTTCTCCAGATCCCACTCCTCCACGGTATAGCCTGCGGGGGCGCGGAGGGACAGGGTGAGGTTTTCGCGGGGGTTGTCGCGGTCGGTGTTGAGCGCCACGACGGCGTATCCGTCATCACCAAAGCCGCGGCGGACTTGGGCGAACACGGCCTTCTCGCAATCCCCTTCGCCGTTCGTGATGCTCACGAACTCGTCGGAATTCTCGCGAACGGCGGCCACCAGAGCCTCTTCGTCGTAGGGGATGGTGATTCCCTGCTCGGAAAGCTGAGCAGGCTCGTCGGACTTCACTGCATCCACGTAAGCGGGGACGTCGCCACAGAAGATGACCTTACCGCCCTTGGCCATGAACTCGCGCAGGAGAGCCAGCGTGGTGGGACGGATAGTGAGCATATTGGAGACGATGACCGTTTTGTATACAGCCTTACCCACGCGGAGGACGGGAGCGCCGTCAACGGTATCCACCGACGCGAGGCGGGACATCATTTCCTCCTCGCCGTAGTCGAAGTCGATCTGATGGTCGGTGAGGCAGTGGAAGAGCCGGCGGTAGCGCTCCTCGTAGGGCTCCACCTCGGGGGACTGGTTATTGATCCAGCTTGCCCAGCCGGCGTAGGCCTGGCACCACAGGGACTCGATGGGATTGAGCATCAGCACGTCACAGGCGGCCTCACCCTCGGAGAGCACCAGACCCATGCGGGCGAAGTAGTCCTCGACCTTGCTGTAATCCTTGTACCAAGGGGATTGGTGGAGGATGGAGGCGGGGTAGTCGCGCTTGGACTCGCCCTCCATGGTGTACCAGGACAAATGCT
The DNA here is from genome assembly GCA_045633025.1 of Eubacteriales bacterium. Classification (GTDB taxonomy): domain Bacteria; phylum Bacillota; class Clostridia; order Oscillospirales; family CAG-272; genus CAMEON01. The sequence goes on from JAZQXS010000175.1 coordinate 3,359, forward strand.
GGCAACGGAGGTTGATGCCGAAGAGCGCCTGCCAATCGCCCACGGCCTTGTGGGATTTGAAGTTGAACTGCCAGCCCGTACAGCCATACAGCTCGGAGAGCAGCCACTTCTGACCCAACTGACGGGTGGCGGAGGAGAGCTGCTTGACGATCCAGTAGTTGCGATTATGCTCGGTCAGCACGTCCACGCCGGGGTAGCCCATGTACTCGTAGAAGCGCATGAGGGAGCCGTGGGGGGAGGTCTGATTCATGAGGGAATCCTCGTGAAGGACGTGA
>JAZQXS010000176.1:0-2856 GCA_045633025.1 Eubacteriales bacterium
ATCAAGGCTCTCCGAGAGTGCGACCGCATGACGCTGGCGGGCTGTACCATCCGCTCCGCCGAGTTCGGCTGGCTGTGTCGCGGGGTGGAGATGACCGACTGCCGTATGGAGGGCGAATACCCCTTCTTCATGACCCATGACCTGACCCTGAAGGGGTTCCGGCTGACGGGTAAGTACTCCTTCCAGTACGTGGAGAACTGCGCCATTTCGAGCTCCATTCTGGACACCAAGGACGCCTTCTGGCACGCCAAGAACGTCACCGTTACCGACTCCACCGTGAAGGGCGAGTATCTCGGCTGGTACTCCGAGGGGCTGACCCTCATCCGCTGTCATATCGTGGGCACTCAGCCGCTTTGCTACTGCAAGAACCTCACCCTCATCGACTGCACCATGGAGGGCTGTGACCTGTCCTTCGAGAACAGCGAGGTCAACGCCACGGTGAAGGGCTTTGTGGACAGCATCAAGAGCCCCGCCTCGGGTAAGATCGAGGTGGATCGCGTGGGCGAGATCGTCTACGAGCGGGCGCCTGTGGATGGGCAGGGGTGTGAGATCATCGTGCGCGAGGCTTGAATGACATACCCCAAAAGGGACGGGCTTAGGCTCCTTCTCATAAAGATGTTTACAAAATTGTAGGGACCGGCGTCCTCGACGGGCAGCGACACATAATTTTCGGCAGAGATGTTGTTTTCTCTGCCGATTTGTGTTATAATGAGGCTATCGAAAAGCCTTCCTCCGAGATGCCATCCGCAAGCGGATGCGGTGGCACGCGTAGCGTGACGGAAGGAGCCTGCGTGACTTTAGGTTTGTACTAACTTCATGGTAACGCACTCTCCTTCAGTCGCCTTCGGCGACAGCTCCCTCCCGGAGGGAGCCTTTGAATACGTGCAACCTCAGGGTGAAGGGCTTTGCCCTGTGCCTTTGTAATACAAAGGCGAAACTGGCGCGATAAACAGAACGATAAATAAGAATTTGTGGAGGCGAAATATGTTTGATATCACAACAAACGATGTCTTGAACGTATATGAACAACTTAAAGATCGTTATTCTTTGATTTTGACTACCACATCTGCTCTAAATGATGAATTGGATGCAGGATTTACCATTGATTGTCCCATCATTGTTGCTAAAGCACATGGACAAATCATTTGGTTGTATGAATGTGATGATATGTTCGTAATGGATGTAACGGACGAAGAACAAACTAAAGGGACTCACTGGCATCCGTATAACGTTGAATGCGCGGTACATGATATTGAGGACTTTATAAATGGAAAATCAGATTATGACTTGCAACCATTCGGACAAGCTTAATGTACTTTGATATATTGCGATATAGAGCAAATTACCCCTGGACAGATTTTTAATGGTCTGCCGGGGGTAATCTTTGGTACAATATAAGCGTAGCCCTATACCGAACAAAACGGTATAGCCAGCTATGCTTATTTTTGTTATAATAAGAGAGCAATGGACTGACGAGCTTTTCTTTGAACTTCGCGTTCGGTAGTCAAAGTGTCATCCGTTCTCTTGTTATAAAGATTCGATTAAGCAGGTTGTTCCGATTTTGCAGGGGGCGAGCCCCCTGCAAAAATCGCGTCCGCGTCACGAGCCAAAATGAATCGTAATAAGCTGAAACGGTTACATTGCAGAAACACAAAAAGGAGGATTTTTATGATCTGCGTTGGTATCGACATCGCAAAAGGAAAAAGCACAGTGTGCTTTTTGAAGCCGGGCGGAGAGGTCTTGAAAGCACCTTACGACATTGAACACACCGCCGAAGAAATCAGAAAGCTTATACGGGATATTCGCTCGTATGACGAGGAGGTTCGCGTAGTACTTGAAGCTACCGGGCACTACCATTTACCCGTGGTAGCGCAGCTGCTTGAAGCAGATATTTTTGTCTGTGTGGTCAACGCTCTGCGTATGAAAAAGTTCTGTTCACAGGACATTCGCAAGGCAAAGACAGATAAAATTGATGCGGCCAAAATCGCAGCTTTCGGTCTTACCTATTGGCAGGATCTGCAACGCGCCAAGCCGACGGATGAGGTATACCGCGAGCTGCGACTGCTCTCACGGCAGTATTTTCAACTTACGTCTATGCTTGTAAAGGCAAAAATCTCGCTGGGTAATCTCTTGGATAACGTTATGCCAGGTATTGCCGACGTACTTCAGGACCGGGATCCACACCACAAATTAACGGATTTTGTGCTGAAATACTTGCATTTTGACAAGATCACAGCCATGGGGGAAAAGAAATTTGTCTCAGGCTACTGCTCTTGGGCAAAAAAACAGGGATACCGCATGTACGAACGCCAGGCAGAAGAGATTTTCGCCCTGGTTCAAAACAGTATCCCTGCGCTTCCTATGACCCCATCCACCACGATCGACGTCAAGGAAGCTATTCGAGTTGTGCGTGAGATCGAAACCTCTCGCACCTCTATTTTAACACAAATGCAAGCGTTTGCCAAGTCCCTTCCCGAATATTTTTTAATTCGTGAAATGGCTTGTGTTGGAGATACGCTGACTCCGCTGGTTATTGCAGAGATCGGCGACGTTCGGAACTTTCACTCCAAGCACGCTCTGATTGCTTATGCAGGGATCGATGCGCCGCCCTACCAATCCGGTGGGTTTAACGGAACTGAACGGCATATTTCAAAACGGGGGAACGGTTATCTCAGGCACGTCGGCTTTGAGATCATGCAGTGCAAGCTCCGGCTGAAGCCCGAAGGCGATCCGGTCTATGAGTTTATCCAAAAGAAACGATCGGAAGGTAAATGCGGCAAGGAAGCCATGGTCGCAGGCATTAACAAATTCCTGCGTATTTACTACGGCAAGGTCACTGAGTTGTACCGTGAATTA
>JAZQXS010000177.1:0-2485 GCA_045633025.1 Eubacteriales bacterium
GGGCAGGATGGAGAGGGGCATTTCGGGGGTGTTCAGGATACGGTTCAGAATGGCGGCGCAGGATTCCTCGCTGACACGGGAGAGGGCGGCCACCCGATCCCGCTTGACGGGCTCGGGGATCTGGTCGCGCATGGCGGCGGCGGGAGTTCCCTCGCGCTTGGAATACGGGAACACGTGGATATGGAGGAATTCTGCACGGCGGGCAAAATCGGCACTTTCGGCAAATTCTGCCTCGGTCTCCCCGGGAAAGCCGACGATCATATCGGTCGTAAATTGCACCGAAGGAATGGCCTCACGCACCCGCGCCATGGCGGCCTCGGCCTGAGCGCGATTGTACTTGCGGCGCATACGGGCCAGAGTGGCGGAGCATCCGCTCTGCATGGAGAGATGAAAATGGGGCGCGAGGGACTGAAGCCCTGCGATCTTTTCCACAAAATCGGGGGTCATGACCGTGGGATCCAGCGATCCCAGGCGGATGCGCCCCACGTTGGGAATCCGATCCAGTTCAAGCAGCAGATTTTGCAGGCGGAGCTTTCCCAGATCCCTCCCCCAGGAGCCCGTTTCAATTCCTGTCAGCACGATCTCGCGGCAACCGCCCTCTGTGAGGCTTGTGACCTCGCGGATCACGTCTTCCATAGGCTTAGAGCGGATGGGGCCGCGGGCGGCGGGGATCGCGCAGTAAGCGCAACGGGACTCACAACCGTCCTCGATCTTGACGTAAGCGCGGGTACGGCCGAAGCGGGTGATGGACATGGACTCAAACTCCGAGCCCTCCAGGGAGGGAACCTCTACGTAAGGGGTATCGGGCTTCTTGCCGTCGGCTATGAGCCTTTGGGCGATCTCTGCCACGCGAAGCTTTTGACGGTTTCCGACAACGGCATCCACTCCGGGGATGGCGGCGATGCTCTCGGTACGTGACTGGGCAGAGCAGCCTGTGACCACAACGAAGGCATCGGGGTGCTGTCCGATAAATCGGCGGATGATCTGCCGTGCCTTACGGTCGGACTCGGCGGTGACGGTGCAGGTGTTGACGATATAGAGGTCGCAGGCATCAAAGGAGGGGTGTTGGACAAAGCCAGCCGCCTCAAGAGCCTCGGCGATGGCTTCGGATTCGTATTGGTTGACCTTGCATCCGCAGGTGACGATGGCGAAGGTGGGATTTTTGGGCATAAGGGCTCCTTGGAATAAGATAGATAAGATATAAGTTACGAGATACAAGATGCGAAATTGCGGACGTGCCGAATATCCTGGATCTCATATCTCCTATCATTGTACCACGACTGCGATGAAATGTAAATATAAAAAGTGTAAAGTTTTTGTGTTTCGGTAAATAATTTGCCCGTGGGTCTTGCAATATGGCGGAAATTAGAGTATAATAAGGAAAATATGATCTTTCGGCTCCGCGCCGAAAAGGAGGAACACCGTGAGTACCCTGTATATCATCGATCATCCGCTGGTGACCCATAAGTTGACTATTATGCGCGACAAGAACACCGGCTCCAAGGAGTTTCGGGAGCTTTTGAAGGAGATCGCGATGCTCATGGGATATGAGCTGACCCGTGATCTGCCTATGGAGAACGTATCCATTGAGACGCCCCTCTGCGAGATGACGGCTCGAAAGATTTCGGGGCGCAAGCTGGCCATCGTCCCTATCCTGCGCGCGGGGCTGGGGATGGTGGACGGCTTGCAAAGTCTGGTTCCCGTAGCCAAGGTGGGGCATATCGGACTCTACCGTGATCCCGTTACCCACACGCCCGTGGAGTACTACTGCAAGCTCCCCCACGACGTGGATCAACGCCTGGTCATTCTGGTGGATCCCATGCTGGCCACCGGTGGTTCGGCGGTGGATGCTCTGACCAAGCTCAAGGAGCACGGCTGTACCCACATCCGCTTTCTGTGTCTGGTGGCGGCTCCCGAAGGGGTCAAGGCGGTACAGGAGGCGCATCCCGACGTGGATATCTACACAGCCGCGCTGGACGAGCGGCTGAACGAGCACGCCTATATTCTTCCCGGGCTGGGGGATGCGGGCGACAGAATATTCGGAACATGTTGAAAGGAAACGAAGCAATTTCATGCGTATTATCGTCATTCAGAAATACGACGCGGGACAGCGGCTGGACAAGTTTCTGACCAAGGCTGTCAAGGGACTTCCTCAATCGCTCATGTACAAATTTATTCGCACCAAGAAGATCAAGGTGAATCGGGCGCGGTGCGAGCAGAGTCAGATCTTGAAGGAAGGGGACGAGATCCAACTCTTTATCAAGGACGAGTTTTTTGACTCTGCCTCCAAGGATACCGGCGCGCTGGCCGCCATCAAGCCCAAACTGGATATCGTCCACGAGGACGAGCACATCATGCTGCTCAACAAGCGCCCCGGCGTGCTGGTTCACGACGATGCCGAAGGGGGGGAGAACACCCTCATCATGCATATTCAGGCTTATCTCTGCGGTAAGGGAGAGTACGATCCCGCCGCGGAGCAATCCTT
>JAZQXS010000178.1:0-8645 GCA_045633025.1 Eubacteriales bacterium
GTACAAGGATGCAAAGGGTAAGCTGGTCAAGATCAGCTTGAACGATTCGGGCAAGACCCTGGCCGAGGCCACAGAGAAGGCGGCGGCCAAGATGCTCAAGAAGCTGGAAAAGCTGACGGTGGACAGAAAGAAGAAGGCGGCTGACAAGCCTGCGGAGGTTAGTCCTGTTGAGGTTGAGGCCGAAAAGGCGGAGTTGCTCGTTCCCGAGGCGCGGGAGGCTGAGGCTGAGGTGACCGCGGTTGAGCCCGCAGTTGAGACGGCTGTGATTGTTGAGGAGCCCACGGTTGAAGCTGCTGTGGCGGAGAAAGTCGAGGAGGCGGTTGAGCCCACGGTGGAGGTTGCTCCTATCGCGGATGCTTCCGCCGCGGATGTTCCCGCCGTAGAGACGGCCGAGGCGGTTCCCGCTGAAGCGGAGGTGCCTGTTGCGGAGGCCGAGGCGGCTTCCGAGGATCTGGCGGCTGTGGAGGAAGCTGCGGTTGCTGAAGCTATTTCCGACGTACAGGAAATGACAGTGGCAGAGCCGACGTCCGTGGAAGAGTTTGTTCAGCAGACCATGGAGCTCCCCGTAGAGCCTGCGCCGGTTGAGGAGGTTGCGGCTGTGGAAGAGGCCGAGCCCGCGAAGGCTCCCCGAAGAAGGAGGGCCGAGGCCGCGGATGGTTCCGATAAGCCTGCCAAAAAGGCTCCCTCTAAAAAGAAACCCACCCCGAAGGAGGATCGGCCTGCGGAGAAGGGGGGCGTGACAGAAAATCCTGCCGAAGCCTCCGGCGATGCTTCCGCCGAAACGGCTGTCAAGGTGTCCAAGCCCCGCGCAAGAAAGCCTCGGGCGAAGAAGCAGGAAGTGGTGAGCGAGGTCTCTGCCGAGGATGGGCAGGGGCAGGCTGAATAAACGCAGGAATACAGATCATATCGAAAGAGCCGACTCGGATCATTCCGAGCCGGCCTCTTTTGTGGATGAACTCAACTGATTTAACCGTTGGTTGTTTTTATTCAAAAAACAGGTTGTTGAAATACGGTCCGGCTTATGTTATACTATATCCAGTGAGGCGCGTCACAATTTGAATTCGGAGGTTGAATTATATGACCGAAATCCATATTGGAAGCAAGATCCGTGAATTGCGGAAAAAGAAAGGCATTACCCAGGAGGCCCTGGCCGCTGTGTTGACGGTCACGCCCCAGGCTGTGAGCAAGTGGGAAAGTGGAGTGACCTACCCCGATATGGCGATGATACCCGCGATTGCGCGGTATTTCGAGGTTTCTTTGGATGTGCTATTTGATTATGATGTAAATGAAATCAAGGCAAGCATAAAAAAGATTCAAAAAGATGCGGGCGAATTTTTTTACCACGACCAAAAGCGATATGTGGAGATCATAAAAAATGTGCTCAATGATTACCCGGGAAACGAGGCGCTTCTTTTTGACCTGCTCAATATTTATGCCAATTACGATTTCACCCTCATTGATGGCAGCGATCATACCGACGAAGCCCTTGAAATAGCCGATCGCCTCATCTCGGGGAGTAACGATTACGTCACAGTCTGTTGGACGAAAGAGAGACAGGCAGGCATTTATCTCAAAAAGGGCGAATACGGTAAGGCCAAAGAGATTTATGAGTCTTTGCCCCATCGGGACGATATCCCCACGCAAAACCAATCTATGGCCTTCATGCTTTCGGGCATGGACAAGCTGCGTTCGGCAACCTATTATCGAAACGGGAGCATTGAAGACCTGTATATTGCCTGCGAGAAAATGGGGGATGCGTGGTTGACCATGGATGAGCACCTCGACGTGACCTTCCGAGATTACACACCCGATGACTATATTCCCGAAGCAATAAAGTGTTACCGCAAAGCGCTGGAGGTTCTTGAACTTTTTTTGCACAGGGAGCGTTCGGGAGAGGAAAAGTATTTATGGGGCGGGATGCAGACCTTCCACTGGTTCTTTCATCAGAAGCTTGCCGCCTGTCATAAAAAAATGGGACAGCTCGAGGAATGTGAAAAGGAGATGGAAACAGCCTACCGCATCGTATCCACCTCTTGGAAGGATTTTCCAGAAAACAGGGCTCGTTATATGGAATCATTCAACCAATATTTGAAGGATATAGACCTCGCCGAATATTGCAGATGATCTCTGCCACCAAAGAAAGAGCCGACTCGGATCATTCTGCGTCGGCGGACGGGACTTCGTCCCGCGCCCAAAAGCAGACCGTATAAGCGAATGACGGCCATAAAAACACGGCATACTCCAAACGGTATGCCGTGTTTTTATGATCCATTGGTGATTTTTTAGAGCATCTCTGTTCCTGTCAAGTCAAATTGGAAATCAGCCACCGTCTTTTCTCTGAACGTCATTTTCCATTCCACCTTCTTTTGCGGTTCAAATGTCAGAGCCGAGCAAGCCGCGTGGAGCTTTTTTTCGTCCCTCGGAACGCCCATGATAACAGCGGTGGGGCCGTCCGCGCCGCCGATGATGGCGATAGCACTTGCAAAGTCGCTATTCGGCGCACTTATCTTTGCCTTTTTCGGTGCATCACTCTGTTTGGTATCACTTACCGAGAACTGCATATTCGTCAGTTCGGGTTCAAGCGTATATGCCATCTTTGTCAGATGAGTTGGATGCTCGTATCCGTCCGAAAACTGACGGTCAAAGCTCAATGTATCTTGCTCATAGTCAGTTACGGTCAGCGTATGCTCCGCGTTGGTAACGGGGTGAACAAACTTGATCTGCTGACCTGCTTCTGTCACGCTGAAGCGTTCACCGATCATGGCTACCGGGCGTTGCTCCAATTTCAAGGCAAGGCTCTTGATGCTCGGCTTTGTCTTGGTCGCCCACGGAAAGCTCATACGATGCCATATCCAACACTTATCAAGGCTGAGTCCGTAGTGGTCGAGAATATCTCTCATGGCTTCGGATTCATACATTTCATATCCTTGCACCCACACGCTGCCGGAGCCTTGCTTTTCTTGTAAATGCCTACCATTGACTACGACGCAAGAACGGTAATCAAAAGCAAGCGGATTTTCATTCTCTATCTGTTGCCGTTGCTCGGCGGTCAGCTTACTTCCCTCTTCCCCGGCATACATCCACTTGAACAGAAACCCGTGTACCTTGTCGCTGTCGGCTTCGGTAAACACGTCAAGCACCAAGCCTTTAGAGCATATATAGGCAGAAGGAATGATCCATTCATATCCCGCCCAAGAGAATGTTGTATTCAGCGGAAGCTCCTCCCCGGCTCGCTCGCCGCCTTTGCGGTCGTGGAGGGAAAAATAGACCTTCCACTCTTTTGGCAGGGGCATTGCTTCTTTTGGTACGTATTCGTAGTAATCCTTCTTATACGGAACGGTACTGAAATCAAAGTTGTCGTAAATCGTTTTCAGATAGCTGTACGGATCGTCAATCGGGGATAGACCGTATTCGTTCTGCAAATATAAGCTCTGCTCGTTTGCTTTCGCTGTAATGGGATTTTCTTTTGCAAAATTATCGTATTGCTCCCGACTCCAAGCGTGCGCCTGCTCGATATATGCTTCGTGACCGCAAGCCATAAGAAGTCGCAGAAAATCCTCAAAATTCTCGGCTACGGGGAAAGCGTGACGACCTGCATCCCCCATGGGCTCCACCGCAAACACGATCTCGCCAAGAGCCTTGATCGTGCAGTAGTGAATACCGTCCACGCCCGTCCAACCGATGATCTTCGCGCCCTTCGGTGTGCAGAAGTAGTCGCTTCTGCGCTCGCCCCTCTCAATGCCAAAGGCAGAGAGGTCGAATTTGTTCTGGGTATAGGACTCGTATATATCCATGAATTTCGACCTTTCTCAACGGGCAGAGCGCTTATTGCAAAGCTCCAGCTTACCATCCTCCATGCGGAAGATGCGGTCGGCGCGTTCGGCGATGGACATATCGTGGGTCACCATGATGAGGGTTTGGCCGATCAGCTCCTTGGTTTCCAGAAGTAGCTCCAGCACCTCGTCGGCGTTGGCGCGATCCAGATTTCCCGTGGGTTCGTCAGCAAAGAGAATGTGAGGCATATTGATGAGGGCGCGGGCAATGGCTACGCGTTGCTGTTGACCGCCCGAGAGCTCGCTGGGCAGGTGGTGCAGGCGGTCGGCGATGCCCAGCGAGGACACCAGCTTTTTGAACATTTCCTCATAGGACGCATCCTCCTTGTTGCACATGAGGGTGGGGATCAGAATGTTTTCCAGGGCGGTGAGCTGAGGAATGAGGTTGTGGCTTTGGAATACCATACCCAGATAATTGCCGCGGAAGCGCCCCAGTTCATCGGCGTTCATGGCGGTGATGTCCTGCCCGCGCACCGTGATGGTGCCTGCTTGGGGGCGGTCAAGACCGGCCAGCAGGTGAAGCAGGGTGGACTTACCCGAGCCGGAGGCGCCTACGATGGCGATAAATTCGCCCTCGAAGACCTTCATGTTGGCGCGGTCGACAGCGGTGATGACTTCGTCGGATTGGGTATACTGGCGCACCACGTCGGTGGCCTCCAGAATGATGCGGTCGTAGTTGATATTGGCGGACATAACCATATTTCCTTTCATGTCATGACGGTTTCGGGGGATCACTCCACGCGGCGGGTGCCGATATCGGGCTTGGTGAAGAGGTGGTAGGGCAGTTCGCAGGACATGTATCCGCAGAGCACGGACACCACCACACAGGCGATCAGCGCGGGGAGGGAGAGGTGGAATTCATATCGGACGCTTTCCGTGACGTGCAACCAAGGAAGCAGGGTATTGATCGTGAAGTAGATCAGGTAGTTGCAGAGCAGGGAGACCAGGATGGTGACGAAGAACGCGGCTCCCGACAGTACGCCGCCCGCCAGACGGTGGAGCTTGGCAAAGGCGTCATCGGGGGCGCCCAGCGCGTGAAGGACGGCGAACTCGTTTCTGCGCTTGCGGTAAAACATGATCTGGGAGAAGTACCACACCAGCGGGGAGATGACCAGAAGGCAGGCGGCCAGGGTCAGGATCACGGCGCGGTCATTCTTCAGACTTTTGATGTTGGATTCAAAGTAGTTGCCGGTGGGGGTGACCAGCCAATCCGAGAAGGAGTTGACCACCTTTCGCAGCTTTCCTTCTGCGGCTGTGACGGTGTCCATGTCGGTTCCCTTCTCCATGTAGATCTTGAGCTCGGTACGGACGGGAGGACGGCCCGTGAGGGCGGTGTAATCGTCGTAATTTACGCCGAACAGGATATTGGATTCGGAATTGAGTCCGCTGACCACGGCGCAGACGGTGTAGGTCTCGTAGCGGAATTTGAAGAGCTTGATCTGCTCGCGGAGGAGCTGTTGGGGATCGAAAATGGTACCGATGAAGCCGCTCTCCACGCAGACAGCCACCACGATCTTATCGCCGGGCTTGAAGTTGTAGGCCTTGTCATTATATACTTCTTCGCTGATGATGACACCGTTTTCGGTGGTCAGGATCGAGTAGGGGTCGCCCTCGAAGGTGGCGAGATCATGCTTGATGAGATTGTCGATCCAAAGCTCGTCCACGGCGGTATATTGGTAATTATTCATAGCCCATTTGAAGCCATCGGAGATGCGTTCCTGGCTGGAGACAACAAAGTCGCTGGCATCGTAACGCTGACCCGGCTTCAAAAGCAGGTGGGAGAGGGCGAAGCCGCCCGAGAGGCTGACGTCCCATTCGGCGTGGCTGATGCCCGGAACGGCCTCCAGCTCCGAGAGGAACAGGTCTACGTCGTAGCGGATTTCCTCGGCTTGATCCGGCCGGGGCGCCCAGGGCTCGTCGCCGATGATCTCGGGAATACCGTTTTCATCTACCTCCGGTACGACCTCTTCGTAGTAGTTCGCGGGGCGATAGGCGACTACGTACTCGAATGGATCGAGGTTGTTGTGGTAGCGCTCCATATCCGCGATGTACAGACCCGAAATAAAGAACGCGGCAAAGAGGATAGCCGAGAGTATCAGCCGCAGATAGTATTTCCGCATACGCCAGAAGCCGTAGAGCTCGTACTTGCCGGGAAAAGATTCTCCGAACAGGCGGAAGGAGCGGCGGGGGGAGGAGACGAGGCTGGTGTTGTCTCCCGCGCGGAGGTGCAGGACGGGAGCCTGCTTGGACATCCGCCGTATGGGAAACCAAACCGACGAGAATACCGCGATCAGACTGCCCAGGAGCGGAATGAGTACGGTTTCGGCCGCGAACCAGAGACCGACACCGCTCGGAACGTAAAGCACCCACGCGATGGCTATACCGATCAGCGCGGAGGGGAGCCAGGTCAGTACCGTGATGATCACAAGCTCGCCGCCGCCCGCGCCCATGAGCTTGGGAAAATCCGCGCCGCAGGCCATGTATACGCCGTAGACAAAGCGGAAATGATCCAGACGAACCAGAAACAGAACGACCATCATCAGGATGGAAAAGGCCAGCCAGACGAGGGAGATGATCCAAAGCTGGGCTATGTAGGGGATTCCGTAATCCTGATCGAAGGTGTACAGGGGAGACAGGCGAATATCTCTCCGTCCCGAGGAGACGCGGTTGAGCATATCATGATAAACCTCGCCGTAAGCGGTTTCCAGACCGTAGGTAGGATCCAGCACGATGCGGCAGGTATACGTCCCGTCCAGCAGGGGTTTGCCGTTGTTGAGCCAGTAGTAGCTTTCGATGTATTCGTTCTCACGCTTGAGCTGATATTGAAGCTGTTGATCCAGATTGGCGTACTGCTCGTTATCCAAAAGCGCTACCTCAACGTGATAGTCGTATTCCTTGTATACGTTCTGCTCGGCCTCGTGCAGATTCGCCTCGGTACAGAGGGTGATAGTCCAGAATCCGGCCGTCATGACCAGAGCAGCCAGATAGAAGCAGATGTACTCCTTCCAATTCTTCGTGACACCGCGAAATGCATTTTTCAGATTGTGCGGGTGCAGAACTGACCCGATGGAGGAAAATAGGGTAACGAACCATTCTGCGATTCGTTTGGTACGGGATTTCTTTGGCATACGGGAAACCGTCCTTTCGTTGGAGTATCCATGGCGGGGGATACAATCGAATTGTATTCGTCCTCATTATATCATATATCTGTGTCCGTTTTGTGTATAAAAACGATGGCAGATGTGACAAAATCCGCCGCCTTTTTTTGGTGAATCGGACGGCTTGGCGGGGAGTCTTCCGGCGTGTTACGGTAAGCTTACATGGTTGAACTGCGAAAAGGATTTTATATAGGTTAAAACGCGTAAAAAAATCTGCGTAAAGTTGTGAACATTTCGTAACCTTTCAAAATATTTTGGAATAACTATTGCAATTTTTCAGAAAATGGTGTACAATACAAAATGGATTCCGAGGGCATTCCCCTTGCTTCCCTATGATGATAATAAAATAAGAGATAAAGGAGACCATGAACATGAACGCACCTACCAACAACAAGTTCGTCCTGAATTGGATCGAAGAGATGGCCGCCATGACCCAGCCCGATCAGATCGTCTGGATCGACGGTTCTGAAGAGCAGGCAGAAGCCCTGCGCGCAGAGGCTTGCTCCACGGGCGAGATGATCAAGCTCAATCCCGAGAAGCTCCCGAACTGCTACCTCCACCGCACCGCCGTCAATGACGTTGCCCGTGTGGAAGGCCGTACCTACATCTGCACCCCCACCAAGGAGGAGGCCGGTAACATCAACAACTGGATGGATCCCGCCGAGATGTACGCAAAGCTCTTCAAGCTCTACACCGGCTCCATGAAGGGTCGCACCATGTACGTGATTCCCTACTCCATGGGCGTTGTCGGCTCCGACTTTGCTAAGTACGGTATCGAGCTGACCGATTCCATCTACGTCGTTCTGAATATGCTCATCATGACCCGCGTTGGCAACAACGTGCTGGAGGCTCTGGGCGACAGCGCTGACTACATCAAGGGTCTGCATGCCCGCGCTGATATCGACGAGGAGAACCGCTACATCGTTCACTTCCCTCAGGACAACACCATCATGTCTGTCAACTCCGGCTACGGCGGAAACGTTCTGCTGGGTAAGAAGTGCTTCGCTCTGCGTATCGCTTCCTATCTGGGTCGCAAGGAGGGCTGGATGGCCGAGCATATGCTCATCCTGGGCGTTAAGTATCCCAACGGCGAGAAGAAGTACGTCACCGCCGCATTCCCCTCTGCCTGCGGTAAGACCAACCTCGCTATGCTCATTCCTCCCAAGTTCCTGTCCGAGCAGGGCTACGAGGTCGAGTGCGTAGGCGACGATATCGCTTGGCTCCGTGTCGGTGAGGACGGCCGCCTGTGGGCAGTCAACCCCGAGAACGGCTTCTTCGGCGTGGCTCCCGGTACCAACGAGAAGTCCAACCCCAACGCTCTGCATACCTGCCTGCGTGACACCATCTTCACCAACGTGGTTCACAACACCGCCGACAACACCGTTTGGTGGGAGGGTCTGGACAACAATCCTCCTCAGCCCGGCAACGCCATCGACTGGAAGGGCAATCCTTGGGATTGCACCAAGTTCGACAAGAAGGATAAGTCTACCTGCGGCGCTCACCCCAACTCCCGCTTCACTGCTCTGGCAGCGAACTGCCCCTGCATCTCTCCTGAGTTCAACAGCCTGAAGGGCGTTCCCGTGTCCGCTATCGTATTCGGCGGCCGCCGCGCTAAGACCGCTCCTCTGGTTTACCAGTCCACCTCTTGGCAGAA
>JAZQXS010000179.1:0-13825 GCA_045633025.1 Eubacteriales bacterium
TTGAAATTGCAGAGGCGGAAGCTCGCGATCATGGTGTTGTCGTCCGACATCCACAGAGCCCAGCGTCCCGAGCGGAATTGGGCGTAGTCCATGTCAATGCGGTCATGGGCGCAAACGTGGTCGTGGTAGGTCAGAATGGGCTTTCCGTTGCTGGGGACAAAGTAGTAGGGAATGACGCTGTTGCGGTGACCGTCCAGTACGGAGCCCTTTGAAAGCTTTCCAAGACGAGCGTGCTCGTCGGAGAAGACCAGACGATGGTGGGTGGTCTCGTTGGGGTCTGCCGAGTAAACACATCCTATGGAGGAGACAAATTCGCAGAAAACGGGCTTGCCCGCGGCGCGCATCTTCTCGATGGGGAGGCGCAGATGAGCCGGGATGATGAAGGGCGTTTCGGACGTTCCGCCCAAAACGCATACCGCGTCAAAATTCTCGAAGGGAACCACCTCGGCCGTCAAGTCGAAGCGTACCGCGCCCGGACACCGGTTCAGAATCAAAGTAGCCAGATCGGTATTCGGCTCGGACAGAAGCAGGATTCGATTCATAATGATATACCGCCTTTCTTGCTTGCTTATGTCAAAAATTGCCTTAGGGACAGAATAACACGATTATTATAGCATAACCCGGATAGGTTGTCAATTCTTTCCGAAAAAATAGATAAAAGAAAGATGGACGTTGGGAAATTCGACCGATATTTTGCCGTCTGCCTCGAAATCAAAGGGCTTTTTTGCGGATAGGAGAGCGAAAAGAGCGATGTGGGGAAAACTTCTTGAAAGAAGTTTTCCCCACGCCCCTTTCAAGAACTTTAGGGGACCTCTAAATATTCGGCGTGCGGAGAGTGGCGAGAAGATTTTTCGTCAGCCCGCCCTGCGGGCGCTAAACAAAAATCCGCACGCGTAGTGCCTCCTACGCGAAGGAATTTTGTGACGAATGACGGAAAAGATTCCGCCGATTCTCAGTGCGACGAATTTTTAGAGGTTCCCTTTAATAATAGGCAATAGGCATGTCGAATAGTAGGACTTGTTTGAAAATCTCGCATAACTGCGCTGTTTTTTTCCTTGAAATACGGTCTGTATTCCTGCGAAACAATGTCTCGCTCTTGGGCATACTGCTATTTTTCAAACGAGCCCGAAAACCTTGAAATATTCCAAATCTCGTAGGTGCGAACTGCGTTCGCCCGCCAAAAGGTCTCGTATCCGATTTCGGTGTGAAGGTTCTTGAAAAGGGGTGCGGGGGAAAACTTCTTTCAAGAAGTTTTCCCCCTCATTCTTTCCTATTTGTATTAAGTGTCCGCTTCCATTTTGGACATTTCTCTTTGCGCCATGACCAGACCGTAGTAGATACCCTTTTTCTCCACCAGCTCGTCGTGGGTGCCGACCTCGGCGATACGGCCGTTATCCAGCACGACCAGCTTGGTGGCGTTTCGCAGGGTGGAGAGTCTGTGGGCAATGGCGATGGTGGTTCGGTTGGCCGAAAGATTGGCCAGCGCGTCTTGGATCTGCTTTTCGGTTTCGGTGTCCAGCGAAGCGGTCGCCTCGTCCAAAATCAGGATGCGCGGGTTGTGGAGCAGGGCTCGTGCGATGGCGACTCTCTGCCGCTCGCCGCCGGACAGACTGTACCCCTTCTCGCCCACCTTGGTATTGTAGCCATCGGGCATTTTGATGATGAATTCATGACAGCCGGCCAGCTTGGCCACGGCGATGATCTCATCCCGCGAGGCCGTGGGCTTGGCGTAGGCGATGTTCTGGTAGATGGTACCCGAGAACAGGAAGGTTTCCTGCAGGACGATACCCATTTGGGAGCGGAGCGCCTCCTGGGAATAGTCCCGGATGTCGATGCCGTCCACGCAAATACTGCCGTCTTCCACGTCATACATACGCATGATGAGGTTGATCAAGGTGGACTTACCCGTTCCCGATTTACCCACAAGGCCGATGAATTCGCCCGACTTGATGTGGAGGTCGATCTTATGCAGAACCTCGCCGCCGCTCTCGTAGCCGAAGGAGATTCCGTTGATGTCGATGTCACCCTTGATGGGCTTGTCCACCGACTGCTCGCGGTCTGCGATCTCGATCTGCTCGTCCAAAATTTCAAAGACCTTGTTGGAGGAGGTAAGGAAGTGCATGACGTGCCGCGGAATGCCCGCCACCATGCGGAGAGGTCCGTAGATCATACCCGCGTAGGAGGAAAAGAGCTGCATTTCACCCAGAGTCATTTCGTTTCCGAGGATCTTGCTTCCCACGTAGTACAGAATGATAAACTCGCCAAAGCTCATGAAGAACTGGAGAATGGGCATCAGGATGCTCCAAAGGCAATCCGCCTTCTCGGTCATATCCCGTTCTTCCTTGGCCGCCTTGTCGAATCGCTCGGTTTCGCGGTGCTCCATACCGAAGGCCTTGACCACGCGGATGCCCGAGAAGATATCGTGCAGAATCGCGTTGGAGCGAGCCGAGCACTGCCATCTGCGGTGGTATAGCCGCCGCATGAACTTCCAGAAGAAGTTGAAGGAAAGCACCACCAGAGGCGTGGGCAGCATGATGAGCAGGAACAGCTTGTAATCGTACACCAGAATGACCGTACCTACGGCGATGAACAGGAGCGCCTGCTCCAGCAGGTTGGGCAGGTAGTGCACAAGGAAGTTCTGCACCTGGCCGGTGTCACCGGAAACGCGGTTCATGAGGTCACCCGCGGTGCGCTGGGAGATCTTGGAGATGGAGAGCTTCTGGATCTTGTCGAACAGCATGTTTCGCAGATCCACGATCATGCGGTTGCTCGCCACGATGAGCAGGTGGCTTCGCAACATGGAAACGGCGCGCACCAGAAGCGTGACGCCCAGCATGGACAGGATCACCAGCGCGAAGGAGGCAAGCCGGATATTTTGGGGGTTCTCGCTCTTGATGTACTCGTCCACGAGGATCTTGTTGATGTACGGCAGGATCAGATTCAATCCGCTGACCGTAAAGAACAGGATGATGGAGGAGATCATGAAGAACTTGTAGGGCTTGGCTACCTGCCACAGGCGCTTGACCACCTGCTTTTTGCTGGCGCAGTGCAGGCACATCGTGGAGCCGGGACGGAAGGGTCTGCCGCACTTGGGACAGCGGGTCATGCCTCCGGCATCATTTTGGCTCGGCTTGATATTCCGCCCGTCCTCCAAAAAGTGATTGAGGCGTTTTAAGCTGTGGATGATCTGTTTCGACGCGCTCATGTCGCTGCGGCAAAGCAGGATGACTGCTCCGTCGTCCTTGCGCTGATACGAGATGAAGATACAGCCGACGCCGTTGTCGGTCTTTATTTCGGCAATCTCCGCGAGGGGAATCTCGCAGGTCACCTGCCCGTCGGTGATCAAGCGTACGGCGCTCTTGTCCACGTAGAATAGGCCGTCGCACCGTTTGTTCGGTTCCTTCGGGTCGAGGCGGAAGTCGAATATGCACAGCGTGTCCTCACGGCTCGCCCCGGGAACCGCGCGCTTTACCTTTTCGATCAGGTCGGTTGGGGTGTCGTTTTGATTCTTTTTTTCATTCGCAAACATTCGGAAATATCCTTTCTTTTGCTGACTCACAGCCGATCGTATGCGGGGGGAGGGAAGCCTCCTCAAAGCCCCCGTCAGCCGTCTTACAAATACAGCTCAATGCGGCGGTAGCTCTTTCTGTCCAGGGCGGTGATGCTTTCCAGGACGAAGCGGTTTCCGTCCACGTCCAGAAGGATGGCGCCGTCCTCGCCCGTCCGCACGATATTGCGGAAGGTATCCTGCATAGTAAAGTTAAGGGTTCGACCGTCGGAGACCGTGACCCTCCAGTAGGAGAAGCCGTAGCGCTCCTTGAGGCTGTGGATGGCGGTCACAACGGGGGAATAGTACTTGCGCTCCAGCTCGGTTCGAAGGAGCTTTTCGGTTGCCTCGTCGAAATCCGCAACGTCGTAGATCAGACCGATCTCCTTGCTGTTTTCTCCCAGCACCGAGATGTACGTCCACAAAAGCTCGTGGGGGAAGGCGCGGTGCAGGAACACGCGGCGGTGGGTCTCCTCGCCCTCGTCCCCCGAATAGGTCATGGAAAGGAAACCGTTTTCCATGGAAAATTTGGTATTCGACGGCTCCAGCTTTCGGATCTGAGCCGCTTTTTCAAGCATGATATCGTTTTCTGCCATGATGAAATCTCCTTTATTCGGTGATCCCCGCGTTCTTCAGCGCTTCCGCCTGCAGGGTGTATAGTTTCTTGTAAACGCCGTCCTCTTTTCCGAGCAACTCGCTGTGGGTGCCCTCCTCGGCGACCTTACCGTGCTCGATGACGATCAGCTTGTCCGCATCCCGCAGGGTGGAGAGACGGTGGGCGATCATGATGGTGGTCTTGCCGCGGGTGAGGGTGCTGAGGGCGTTCTGGATCAGCTTTTCGGTTTCGGTATCCATCGCGGCGGTGGCCTCGTCCAGAATCAGGATCTTGGGGTTTCGCAGAATGGCGCGCGCGATGGAGATGCGCTGGCGTTCACCGCCCGAAAGATCCTTGTAGCCGAAGCCGATCTTGGTGTTGTAGGCGTCGGGCAGTTTCATGATGAAGTTATGCGCACCCGCGCATTTGGCGGCGCGGATGACCTCCTCGTAGGTGGCGTCGGGCTTGGCGTACTTGATGTTTTCCAGGATGGTTCCGATGAACAGGTAGGTCTCCTGGGATACGATGGCGATGTTGTCGTACAGGGAGGAGAAGGACAGATCCTTGACGTTGACACCGTCGATCAGCACCTCGCCCTCGTCGCAATCGTACAGACGGATGAGCAGGTTGGCCAGCGTACTCTTGCCCGCGCCCGTGTGCCCCACGATACCGAGGATGTGGCCGGCCTCGACGTCAAAGCTGACGTTATCGATGATCTTGCGGTTCTTGGCGTAGGAGAAGTCCACGTTTTTGAATTCCACCGTTCCCTCAATGCGCGCGGGGGTGACGGCGTCCTCCTTTTCGGTGATCTCCGGTCTGGTGTCCAGGATCTCGAACAAGCGCTGGAGGGCGTTGGTGGCGGAGGCAGACCAGTCCGCCATGTTGGAGAAGAAGGACATGGGGCTGTAAATCATATTGACGTAGGCGGTGAAGGTCAGGAGCTCACCGTAAGTAAAGCCCCGATACCCTCGAATCACCATCCAGCCGCCCACGCCCAGGGCGATGATGTTGCCGAGGTACAGGATGATACCAGCCAGAGGGTACGAATAGTTATTGAACAGCGCCAGCTTCTGGTTGTTCTGCGCCACGCGGGAGTTGCTCTTGTGGAAACGGTCGATCTCCTCGTCTTCCTTGGAGAAGGCCTTGACCACGCGCATACCCGAAAGCACGTCCGAGAGCAGAGCATTCATACTGCGGGAGCTGGAGTAGTTGCGGGCGTGATACTTGACGCTGGTGCGGTAAAATTTACGGAGCACCAGGAAGAACAGCGGAATGGTCAGAAGCGAGAGGGCGGCCAGCAGGGGGTTCATCACGAACAGGATCACGCAGAGCACGGCCACCTGTACGATGTTGATGAGAAAGTAGGGAACGCCGTCGCAGAAGAAGCCGTAGATGGTATTGGCATCATTGTTGACCTGCGTCATGAGTCCGCCGGTCTGGCGGCCGCTGAAAAAGCGGAGAGACAGCCGCTCAATGGCGCCGAAAATGGTCATTTTCAGATCGTAGACCACCCGCGCCGAGATCTTGGAGGTGATGTAGCCGTTGACGATGTTGAAGACCTGAGAGAGGATCTTGGTGCCCACGACGATGCTGATGACGAGCAGGATCTGACCGTAGAACGTACCCCCGACGTCCAGCACCTCATCATAGAAGAAGCCGCTGGAGAAATAGGGGGCGAGGATACCCGTGGCCGTCAGCAGAACCAGGGATGCGATCATGATGAGCAGATAGAATTTGTACTTCATCAGGAACACGCCGAACCGGGAGAGGAGCTTGCCTTTTTCCATGCATTTCGGACAGATCTTTCGGTTCCGATCGGGGTATCTCATGCCGCACTTGGGACAGCAGAGGGTTTTGGGATCGTCCTCGGGCTCCACCGAGAATCCCGGGTCGGTGAGCTCACCCCGCTTGATCTTATTCAGGTACTTGATGAACAGCAGGGTTGAGCTCTTGCAGAAATTTGACATGGCCGTGAGAAAAACATAATCGCCGGCCGTATTTTTCGCCGTGAACCGCGCGCCCGACAAAAGCTCCTCTACCTTGAAGTCGTTCAGCTCGGACAGGGGATATTCACGGAAATCCGCTTGCTGCCAAACGGTATGCAAGCCGCCCTTGGCTTGGTTCCCCTTGGGGGTGAGTCCGACGGTGCCCGACAGGATATAGAGGGTGTCTGCGGTGGCGATCAGGTAAGTATCGCAATGGGTATGGCCGCGGTTCATGTCGCAGTAGGAGGTCAGGTATACGTCCTCCGGTCTCACTCCTCTGTCTGCGATTTCGCCGAGGATGTGCTGTGGGAGTTTTTCAATTTCAAACATGGGCAGGGAAGCTCCTTTTTTGAAAAAATATTGAATGTATCATTCGTCCTTCATTTCGTGGAGGATACGCTGGGTCTCATTGAGCAGGCGGATCAGCTCATCAAACTGCGCCTCGCCCAGCTTGGATTCCAGGATCTTCATGTTTTCTCTCTGGCGGGCCTCGAATTCATCGGTCAGCGCGATCCCGGCCTCGGTGGGGCGGACGTAGAAGCTACGCTTGTCGTCGGGGGAAACCTCCTTATAGATGTATCCTTTTTCCTCAAGAGACTGAATGTGCGCCGCGATCATGGGCTTGGACACGCCGAGGCGCTCGGCGATGGCCAGCGGGGTGATATCGCACCCGCAACGGGTGATGATGTTCAGAGCGGTCATTTCACTGGGGCGGATGGGGAGGTAGCGTTTCAGCTCGACGTTGTGCCGGGAGAATTTCGTGAATACGATACCGGCTTTGATATATTTGTCCATGGGCGTTCTCCTTGTCTATGGCGTGCGGCGCAGTATGGATAGTTCAGTTGCGTGAACTATTATAGTTCATTTGGGTGAACTTGTCAAGTATGTGGAGAAATAATTCACATACTGTTCAAATTTTTTGACCGGATCCGTCAAGCGGTTTGCGGAAAGCCTTCTTTTTAATACTAATTCTCAATCAAAAGCTTGAAAGCGGATCCGTTCTTTTCTAAATAACCCAGTGGGTAGGGACCCACGGTGCAAGCCAAAATCGCACTGTCAAACAGTACGTCAAAACACAAAGTAGTCTGTTTATGAAAGTTTAGGAGATTCTTAAGAACCCTTTTTAAAGGGTTCTTAACTCGCCGAAGGCACGCTCTCCTATTCAATGTTTTTATCAAGGATTGGTATAAGAGAAAGGAAAAAGCCACGGCGAGCCGTGGCTTTGGGGAGTATTGGATGGGCTTGGGCGTCAGGCCAGCTCAGCCAGGATAGCCGCCTTGGGACGGGCGCCCACGATGCGGGAGGTTTCCTCTCCGTTCTTGAACACGATCAGCGTGGGAATGCTCATCACGCCGAAGCGGGTCGCGAGGTCGGGGCTTTCGTCAACGTTGATCTTGCCCACGGTGAACTGCGGGTTTTCCTCGGCGATCTGATCCACGATGGGGGAGACCATGCGGCAGGGGCCGCACCAATCGGCGTAGAAGTCTACGAGCACGGTGGCGTTTTGGAGCGCCTCGTCAAAATTCGTTGCGTTCAATTTCAGTACAGACATGATAGATCCTCCTTGATTTGTGTTTTTATCGTTTAGCATGATGCAAAAGCGTAGCGTTTATGTGCCTTTTTTTTCGATGTCTTTTCTTTGTGGCTTTATTATAGCACATTTTCAGGGCGGTTGCTGTGACTTTTGTCACCGAGAACGGAAATTCCGCAGAAAAATGCGGAGGGCTCTTGATATTTCCGCTGAAATATGGTACACTTATGACAAAGGCCTATGACAAAGATCACGCGGCGGGGGCGCCCGCTCGGAAAGGAGGCGTATCATGACCGAGCCCGGCGAGAGCAAAACCTATATTTCCATTGATCTGAAATCCTTTTACGCCTCGGTGGAGTGCATGGAGAGGGGCTTGGATCCCATGGACACGAATTTGGTGGTGGCGGATCAGAGTCGTACCGAAAAGACCATCTGCCTCGCCGTGTCGCCTTCCTTGAAGCAGTATGGGATCCCCGGACGCGCCCGCCTGTTTGAAGCGCTTCAGAAGGTCAGGGAAGCGAATGCCGCGCGTCGCGCGAAGCTCCCCTTCGGAGGCTTTACAGGCAAATCCTGCCAACGCGGGGAGCTGGAGAAGGATCCCTCCCTGGAAATCGATTTCATCGTAGCGCCTCCCCGTATGAGCGTATACATGGAGCGCAGTACCCGCATCTACCGCATCTACCTCCGCCACGTAGCCCCGGAGGATATCCACGTGTATTCCATTGACGAGGTGTTCATCGATGCGACGTCCTACCTCCGCGCCCTTGGCATGACGGGATATCAGTTCGCCAAAATGCTGATCCGGGACGTTTTGCGGGAGACCGGCATCACCGCCACGGCGGGCATCGGAACCAACCTCTACTTGGCCAAGATCGCGATGGATATTGTCGCCAAGCGCGTGGAGGCGGATGCGGACGGCGTACGCATCGCTTCTCTGGATGAACGCTCGTATCGGGAAACGCTGTGGGAGCATACCCCCATTACGGATTTTTGGCGGGTGGGGAAGGGCTACGCCGCCACCCTCGCCAAAAAGGGGATCTACACCATGGGCGATGTGGCCAAGTGCTCGGTAGGGCCGCCCACGTCCTACTATAACGAGGCGCTCCTGTATCGGTTGTTCGGCGTGAACGCGGAACTGCTCATTGACCACGCGTGGGGCTGGGAGCCCTGTACCATCTCGGATATCAAGAGTTACCGTCCCGCATCCAACAGCATCAGCTCGGGGCAGGTCTTGCAGGAGCCGTACCCCTTCGGGAAGGCTCGGCTGGTGACGCGCGAGATGGCGGATATGCTGGCGCTGGAGCTGGTGGACAAGGAGCTTATGACCGATCAGATCGTGCTGACGGTGGGCTATGACGTGGAAAACCTCATCCGCCCCGACATCAGCCGTTTGTACAAGGGGGCGGTGGTCACCGATGGCTACGGCCGAAAAATTCCCAAGCACGCGCACGGTACGGCGAATCTGGACGGCTACACCTCCTCCACCAAAACCATTCTGAAAGCCATGACCGAGCTTTTCGACCGTATTGTGAACCCGAATCTGCTGGTCAGACGGATCACGGTGGTGGCCAACCGCGTTCTGCGCGAGGAGGAGATTCCCAAATCGACGGGGGGCTATGAGCAGGTCAGTATGTTTGATGTCATAGACCCCGAGGAGGAGGCGCGGCGAAAGGCCGAGGAAAAGGAAGCGCTGGAGCGGGAGCGGCGGTTGCAGAAGACCGTCATCGACATCAAGCGAAGGTACGGAAAAAACGCCATTCTGAAAGGGATGAATTTTGAAGAAGGGGCGACCGGAAAGGATCGGAACCGTCAGATCGGAGGGCATAAGGCATGAGTCGGGATTTCAATATTCACGATTATGCGGATATACGGGATATGCCGCGCCCTGTTTTCGCCTCGCGGAAGAAAATGTCCATGACCGAGAGGGGCGCTCAGTTTTCCCCCTTCGCCGCGCTGACGGGATATGAGGAAGCCGTGGAGGAGGAGGCTCGTCTGACCGACAGGGAGTCTGTTCTGACCGAGGATTCCAAGGCGGAGCTGGACGTCAAGCTCCAGGTCATCGCGGATCATCTGGACGATCTGCCGGAGGTGGCGGTGACCCACTTCGTGCCCGACGCGAGAAAGGCGGGCGGTGCGTATCGGGTGACCGTGGGGATCATCCGGGAGATGGACGCGGTGGAGGGCTGTCTTTTGATGATGGATCGGCAAAAAATTCCCATCAAGCATATCCGCGACATTTCGGGCGCGCTGTTCTCCGGTCTTTTCGAGTAGGGTATTCTCAAAAATAGAATCCTTGATCTATGGCTTGTTTGAAAAAATGAAAGCCTCCCTTCGGGATGCTCCAAAGGCGGTTCTTTTTCCGCATAACCGCGCCGCTTTTTCTTGAAATACGGCCTGTATTCCTGCGAAAAATCGGCTTGTTCTGCAGAAAAATATCTCGATTTTGGTCATACTGCTATTTTTTAAACAAGCCCTAAAAAAGTACGGGCAGACTCTTGATATTTTCGGGAGAATATGGTACACTATACGTAATGAGCGGAAACGGGAAAGGAGCGTAGAATTTTATGAACCGTAATTTGAATACCCAACCTCCTGTCCCGGAATACGTCGGGCGGACGGTGCTGGATACCGTCGGGCTTGCGATCCCCGCCATAGACGCGGCTCTGCGGGAGGCGATGAAGCTGCCTGAGCACGTGCGCGCCCTGGGGGTGATCAGCTCGCGTACGGGCGCGGCGGGTCAGATCTGCGCCGTGGACGAGGCGATCAAGAATACCAACACGGTGCTGGTCTCGGTGGAGTTGCCTCGGGACACTAAGGGTTGGGGTGGACACGGAAACTATATCGTCATCGGCGGCCGTGATGTCAGCGACGTGCGGCAGGCGGTGGAGATTGCTCTGGAGCTCACCGAGAGAAATGCGGGTGAGGTGTACATCAACGAGGCGGGGCATCTGGAATTCGCCTACTCGGCCAGCGCGGGCGAGGCCTTGGCCGCGGCGTTCGGCGCCCCGGTTGGACGGGCGTTCGGCTTTATGGCCGGCTCTCCCGCCGCCATCGGACTCATGATGGCGGACAAGGCGCTGAAATCGGCGAGCGTATCCCTCATTCGGTACATGACCCCCGATCAAGGCACCAGCCATTCCAACGAGGTCATCATTGCCTTCACGGGCGATGCGTCGGCGGTCAAGACCGCGGTGCTGACGGCCAGAGAGGTTGGGCTCTCCCTGCTTTCGGTCATGGGCGAGTATCCGAGCGGCCCCTCCGCGCCGTATTTGAACTGAAGCTATCGATAAACCAGCCGATGAGGAATTCCTTCGAGCCCTCATCGGCTGGTTTGTGATGTGAGGAACCTTATTTTTGTATTCCATAGCTCCCCGTCAGCGGATCCTTGAAAATGTCCAGCTCGGGGGTGGCGAAGGTGAACACGGCAAAGAGGATCGCGATCCCCCACAGCACCGCCAATGCCAATTTGGGCGCGAGACACTTGGGCTTTTCGGCGCGGAACAGCTTGGTTTCGTGGATATACGCGGCCGCGGCGGAAACGAAGAAAATGGCGATGTTGATCCAATCGGGGGATTGCCCGATCACGCCGTTATAGATATAGAAGAGAACGGGGACGAGGAGCAGACCGAGCAGGATCCCGCGAAGCTTGACGCACCAGAAATCCTCGCGATCGCGAAAGAAGAAACTTTGCAGGAGGGCATAGAGGAACGCAGGCCAGAAGAGGATCTTCATGTGCTCCCAGGTGGATTCGTTCACCCCCGAAAAGGGCGCGATCCATGCCGCTCCTCCCAGCCAGTCGTACAGAAAATGCAGAAGCGTGCCGCCCAGTGAGGTCACGGCAAAGCCAATTAACTGCCAAAGCTCGATCGATCGTTTCATAGCATACTCCCCGTTTTTTTCACAGTATACGCGGTGCGAGGGGAAGGTATGCCTCCGATCCCTCGGTATGAGGGAGATGGGGGATGATAAATGTTACAATGCCGTGTGGATCACGCCGCCGTTTCCGTCACGCAGGATGACCTGCGCGTTTCGGTTGTCCTCGTTCAACTCGATCAATCGTTTTTTGATGATCGCGGGCGGCTCGATATAGCCGTTGCCGAATTCCACGGCGGCGAGCTGATAAACCAAGGTGTTCCCCTCCCGCTTCATACGGTCGAATTTGGCTCGGATATCATCCTCGTCGTCGAAAATCGTGTATGCGCCCACATCACGGACGAGCAGAGCGCAGAACCATTTTTTGCCTTGCACGAAATCGTCGGTTCGTCTTTCGGCGCAATCCATGAAATACAGGAAATTGCCCATACTTTCGATACTGGCCACCGTTTTGGCGCGCTCCAGCAAAGCCGTATACCGGGGGTGATCCTTTACCTTGGCCAATCCGTCCCAGCAGGCAGCTTTCAGAATGTTCCTGTATGTGTGATCTGAAAACACTATGTCGCGGGTGAAGCCTTCCAGATCGTAGTAGTGCTTTGCATTTTTGTCAACAGGGCCGAGTGGCGTTTGGTATATGAGATTCATCATCATAGACGTTGCGATCATACCGCTGAATTGGGTTAGTTGATAGAAAAATTCCTTGCCCGTTCTCGCAGACAGCGCATCGAAGTGCGGCGAGCCGTATGTCAAAACCGTACCGTCTGCAAGGGAGAAGAAGTTTTCGAAGAGCTCGACTGCGTGGTTCAGGGTGGAAAAGCCCTCATCCTCCTTTGAAAGCATGAAGCAGTTACTGGAAAGACGGAGCATCGCCATAAGTCGGACTGTGATCCACATATCCGGTTTGGTCGGATCGGAATTCCCTGACAGATGCTCGATAAAGGCCAGCACATGATGGCAATTCTCGTACGCCGCCGGGATATCATCGGCAACCCGTACGGTTAACCGGGACAGACTGTCTGTCAAATCATCAAGCAGTATTTTTTGCTGGATGCTTTTCAATTTTTCGTGCTCTCCGCGCGCTTCGTAGCGGTGATGCAGCAGTTGAACCTTTCGCATATCGTAGCGGGAGGCATTTTTTTCAATATACGCGTTCGCCACAGCCTCGTCCGATTCGTAACGCAGGTAGGATAATATGATGTTTTCGCGCCACAGGGGCTCGGTGCAGTTTTTCGTAGCGTCATCCACGATCTCTCGCATTTCTGCCAGACAATCGGGGAGATGTGTCATTTCGTAGATCATGTCGCTGACGACATCCCACTCGTCCGGGAATTCGGCGTGTTGCTTGCGGAGAAGCGCGAGGCGCTCATTGCGATCGGTGTGCTTGCGAAGCTCAAGGATATACTCTTCTCTGCGACGCTCCCGCGCATCGCCGGATGTCCCCAGGAGCTTGTCGATGGTTACACCGAAAAAGCCGGCGATGACGGGAAGCATTTCAATATCCGGATACGCCGCGCCTGTTTCGTAGCGGCTGATGGCTTGTACCGAAAGATCCAGCTTTCCCGCGAGCTCGTCTTGCGTCAGATTCTTTTGGCGGCGAAGCATTTTCAGGTTCTTTCCGAATTCAAGATTCATAAAGGTTTCTCCTTTTCGTAGTCGTTTCGCAGGATCCTACGGTTATAGTATACCATAAAATCGAATGCATGTAAATAGCTCGATGCGAGAGATTTATTCTCGGCAAACGAGAAAACAAGGACGGTGCGCGCGGCGCGGCGAATCTCCCGATGCCGGAGAATTGTACATTCTATTCTATTAAACGTAAACGTGCTCAAATGGCCGTGCGAATGGCGAAGCAGGGAAGAATTGGTCGAATTATACAAATTGGGCTGGCGCGATTTATAGGAAACTGCCAACACTCCCAAACCGCAAAAACTTTGAAAAACCCCCTTGACAAACGGAAGGTGAAGTGCTATAATATGCAGGCTGTCGACAAGACAGCAGGCTGTCAACGAGCGGGACACCGCGAACGACGGCGAGACAAAATATCACGAAAAAGTTGAAAAAACTTTTGAAAAACCTCTTGACAAATGAAAAGAGATGTGATATAATGTCAAACACTTCCGTCCAAAGTTAAGGGCGGCTCGAAAGAGCCTTGAAAAAAGTTGAAAAAACTTTTGAAAAACCCCTTGACAAAAGGAAAAGGATGTGCTATAATATGCAAGTCGCGCAAAACGCGGCATGAGCGAGAGAGACTCGCACAGATCATTGACAATTGAACAACAGGAGATTAAAGTACA
>JAZQXS010000180.1:0-2989 GCA_045633025.1 Eubacteriales bacterium
GTTAAGCTCGGCGTTGCCATGGCGGGCGGTACGCCCATCGTATTTCCCGCCATTGCCGTTTGCGACGGCATCGCCATGGGACACACGGGTATGAAATACTCGCTCGTTACCCGTGATCTGATCGCCGACTCTACCGAGGCCATGGCGCTCGCTCACGGCTTTGACGGACTTGTCATGGTGCCCAACTGCGACAAGGACGTGCCCGGCCTTCTCATGGCGGCGGCAAGAGTGGACATTCCCACTATTTTCGTCAGCGGAGGCCCCATGCTTGCAGGCCGAGTGGAAGGCAAGAAAACCAGCCTTTCTTCCATGTTTGAGGCGGTCGGCGCGTACAATGCGGGTAAGATCACCGACGAAAAGCTATATGAATACGAGTGCAAGACCTGCCCGACCTGCGGCTCCTGCTCGGGTATGTATACCGCAAACTCCATGAACTGCCTCACCGAGGCACTCGGCATGGGGCTTCGCGGAAACGGCACCATCCCCGCCGTGTACTCCGCGCGCATCGAGCTGGCCAAGCACGCGGGCATGGCGGTGATGGAGCTTGTCCGCAAAAATATCTGCCCGCGCGATATTATGACCAAAGAGGCGCTCATGAACGCCTTGACCGTGGATATGGCGCTGGGCTGCTCCACCAACAGTATGCTCCATCTACCCGCCATCGCCCACGAGTGCGGTGTGGAGTTAAATCTCGATATTGCCAATGAGATCAGCGCGGTCACACCCAACCTCTGCCACCTCGCCCCCGCCGGACGCACCTATATGGAGGATCTGAACGAGGCGGGCGGTGTCTATGCGGTCATGAACGAGCTGACCAAAAAGGATCTGCTCCATACAGACTGCATGACCGTCACGGGAAAGACGATTGGAGAGAACATTGCGGGCTGTATCAATCTGGATCCCGAGGTCATTCGCCCCGTGGAAAATCCTTATAGTGAAACGGGCGGGATCGCGGTGCTCAAGGGCAATCTGGCCCCCGAGGGTAGCGTGGTCAAGCGATCTGCGGTGCTCCCCGAAATGCTGGTACACGAGGGCCCCGCCAAGGTATTCGATTCCGAGGAGGAAGCGCAGGCGGCGATCAACGGCGGAAAGATCGTAGCGGGCGACGTGGTTGTCATCCGCTACGAGGGTCCCAAGGGCGGCCCCGGTATGCGGGAGATGCTGAACCCCACCTCCGCCATTATGGGTATGGGGCTTGGCAACAGCGTTGCCCTCATCACCGACGGCCGCTTCAGCGGGGCAACCCGCGGCGCGTGTATCGGTCACGTCACCCCCGAGGCCGCCTCGGGCGGTATGATCGGAGTGGTTGAGGATGGCGATATCATCTCGATCAACATCCCCGAAAACACCATTGAGCTGAAGGTCGATGCCGATGTTCTTGACGAACGTATGAAGAATTTCACGCCCAAGAAAAAAGAACTGACCGGGTATCTGAAACGTTATGCCGCTCTCGTTTCGGGCGGTGCTTCGGGGGCAATACTGAACTGATATGAAGGAACTCAAGGACAAATTATTTGCTCTTTGTATTTTCCACGAGCTTTTGAAGGATCCGGTGCTTGACGCGCTGTTTTCCCACATCAAGCACCCCTCCGTCGTAAGCTACACCGAATTCGTAGCTCTTTTGTATACGGCAAACGGCGGCGATCTCGGAAAATACGTCAAGGAGCTTTGCCTGAACAGCGAAAACGTCTATGTGAAAACGGTTGCCGCCCAAAAAAGCATCCCCAGCTATATGCGGGATGCTTTGGAAGCCGAGCTGGACACTCTGCAGGAGGTATCCGCGCTGGACAAGCAAACGCTATGCGCCCCCCTAAAATATAGCGGCTTTCTTCCCGACTTTACAGCCACAAAACTGCACTTAAAGGACATTTATCAGCACCGCGCCGAGAATATCGGCAAGTACGGCTACGGCATCTACGCTACGCACAGAATGTTTTGCGTGGACGAGAATGGCTGTATCGTTCCCGTTCTCCATCCCGACAAAACCGAGCTTTGCGACCTTGTTGACTACGAGCGCGAGCGGCAGACCGTGATGGATAACACCAAGGCATTGCTGGCGGGCAAGCCTGCGGCGAACATTCTGCTCACGGGTGACGCGGGCACAGGTAAGTCCTCGACCGTCAAGGCGGTCGCCAACGCGCTGTGGGACGAGGGGCTCCGCATAATCGAAATGCGGAAGGATCAGCTTCGCAGCATTCCCAAGGTTTTGGACGAGCTCTCAAGCAATCCGCTGAAATTCGTGCTGTTCATGGATGACCTTTCATTACCCGCGGACGATGACAATTTCAACGCGCTCAAAGCGGTGCTGGAGGGATCGGTTACGGCCAAATCTCCGAACGTAGTGATCTACGCTACGAGCAACCGCCGTCACATCATCAAGGAAACCTTCGCCGATCGAGAAGGCGATGACGTACACCGGAATGATACAATGCAGGAGCTCATTTCGCTGTCGGAGCGTTTCGGCCTCCATATCACGTTCTCCAAGCCGAATAAACAAACCTTCTTACATATCGTTCATCATCTGGCGAAGGGAAACGGTATTGATACGCCCGCAGATGAGCTGGAGCTGCTTGCCGAACGCTTTGCGCTTGAACGCGGCGGCAGAAGCGCAAGGATAGCAAGGCAGTTTATTGACGGAATACTTGCGAGGTAAAAAAATGTATTTTGATGATTTGAAGATCGGTATGACGGTAGATACCGCGCCGGCGATGATTGAAAAAGAGAAAATGCTGGCTTTCGCTTGCGATTATGATAATATTCCCCTTCATACCGACGAGGAATATGCCAAGACCACGCCCTTCGGCAAGCTGATCGCCCCCGGCGTGATGTCCTTTGTGTCGGTCTGGGCAAAGTATTTGGAGGTCGATTTCTTCGGCGAAGAGCTCCTTGCGGGGAAATCCACCAAGATCGAATGGCTCAAGCCTGTTTTTGCCGACGACGTGCTTACGGGGAGAGCCACAATAACCAATCTGGTCAAACGAAATGCCAA
>JAZQXS010000181.1:0-5411 GCA_045633025.1 Eubacteriales bacterium
AAATCAATTACGTCCGCATGATTTGAGCAATTCCAGTCCCAAGCGTCGGCGCCGTCGGATTTTTGCAACAGCCATTGGCAATCCTTGACCTCGGGGGCAAGTCGAATCGCTTCCCGGGCGTATTTGCTCACTTTGCTCAGATAGGATTCTGCCCGGTGATGATAGAGTCTTGCCAGCAAAGACAAAACCCTTCTTTTGTCCTCAAATTCTTCAAGCTGAATTTTTAACGTGTTCTCATACTCGTAAAATACGTCGTTGGAAAATTCCGCCTCAACGTCAATCCTTTTTTCGATTCGCTGTAATTTTTGTTCTACAGTCAGATCAAAAAGCTCGTCGATCGTCACTCCCAGCTCGCTTGATAAGATTGGCAGGAGCGTAATGTCGGGCATCGTGACTCCCGTTTCCCATTTTGATATGGATTGTGCGCTAACGCCGATTCTTTCTCCGTGCTGCTCCTGCGTTGCCCCGATCTTCTGGCGTAGCAGCTTGATTTTATTCCCAAGATCCATAGAAGATCCTCCTTCGGTTCAATAAAATTCATTTGCCAAGCACTTGTCGGTTTTATTATAGCATAGAAAGCGACTCAAATCAAGAACGTATTTTTCGAATCGATTCGCCGGGGAGGTTAAAAACGACTTGCGTGCGGTTCGAATCTGTCTACAGACCCGAAGAAAATGAAATCGTGCGTTGCACGATGAAATCCTCACTTCGTTCAGGTGAAATCTTAGGCGTACCGCCTCAGATGAAATCGAAGCCTTGCGGCTTCGGATAAGTTAAATCCGCTCTCCTCTCCCCGCGAAGCGGGATTTCATCACGAAGTGATTTCATCCACCGAAGGTGGATTTCTTCCGCCAACGGCGGATTTAGTTGAAAAAAGCAGTTGCTCGCGCAAGTGCTTTTTTCTGTGACGGGTGTCCGATTTAGATGCAAAACCGTGTGTGGTTGATTTGGATGCACGATGATTTTGCAGAGGGTAGACTACCCCCCCCCTTTGGCGATGATGGGAGTTAAAAGATTCCGCGTTCTACCGGACTTTTAACGCCATGCTTGCAACGAAGCCTATGTAACTTTTATTTCTCGTCAGAATTCCAATACTTTGCATATTGTTTTCGCAAGTATAACCAACCGAACAAATGGTAGAATAAACTACTTGTGCCGCATATACCTACAATAGCAAAAATTATATTTTGGGGAGAAAACAGGGGTGTTCCATCAAAAATGTGCGACAATATAATACCTGCGACAGATATAGAGGAAAACAGAAGTCCGATTAAAATGTATTGCCACACTAAATGTCGCAAATATATATTTCTATAAACTTTTCTTTGAAGCAGGTCTGCTTCTCTTGTTATACGATATACAGATGTGGTCTTTAAGCCTTCTATAAAATTGCCGCTGATTTCAGTCGCTTTGTACTCACGTTTCAATAATTGCTCGGTTTGTATCATGCCGCGTTCTTTTACAAATGAACAAGTCAAAAAATATTTAGTGGCTTTCGGAGATGCTTTGACAAATTTGAATTTTCTGAATCCGGAGATCTTTTCAAGTCTCCATCCCTCATTTTCTAAACGTTCCAATTCAGCTTCAATTTCATCACATCTCCATATAGGGGCAAAAAAGCGTTTTGTCATTGTTTCTTTCAAAAAATCACCGCCATTCTTTGCTTTATTATACCACAATTTTGTAAACATTTCAACCGTTTCGCAAACAAATCGTAGAGGCTCCCTCCGGGAGGGAGCTGGCGCCGGCGGCTTGCCGCGGGCGACTGAGGGAGAGCGCGTTACAATAAAATTTATTCAAAACTAAAGTCACGCGGGCTCCTTCCATCACGCTCCGCGGGCCACCTTCCTCCCGGGGGAAGGCTTTCGCTGGTTCGAATCTGTCTACAGACCCGAAACGAATGAAATCGTGCGTTGCACGATGAAATCCGAGCAAGCTCGGATGAAATCTTCGGCGTTCCGCCTCAGATGAAATTAAATCCGCCTCTACATCCTGCCGTAAGGCAGATTTCATCGCGAAGCGATTTCATCCACCGCAGGTGGATTCCTTCCGCCGACGGCGGATTTAGTTGCAAAAAGCACCTGCTTGTGCAGGTGCTTTTTGCTGGCTGGGATGGCCGGATTCGAACCGACGGATGCGGGAGTCAAAGTCCCGTGCCTTACCGCTTGGCGACATCCCAATTTGGATACCCGACTATTATACCACAGAATTTTGATTTTGTCAACAGCGAAAAGAAAATCTATTGGTATTTTTTATAAGAATTTCCGCGTTTCTACGCTTTTCGGCCGACGTGCTACCGCATTCTGTCAGTAAGCCCCAGGATGTAGTCGGCGCTGACGCGGTAGTACTTGCAAAGCTTGATTAAATGGCGCAGGGGAAGCTCGTTGGCGCCGCGCTCGTAGCGGGCGTACATGGTCTGGGATGTGCCCAACATATCCGCGATTTCCTGCTGGGTTTTGTCGTGATCCTCGCGCAGATCGCGGATGCGCTTGATATAATTTGTTTCCATATAATAACCCCACATGTAAATGCTATTGAGGTTATTATATCGAGTACAGATGTGTACTAACAAAATTAGTAAATAAATTTATTAAAAAGGCTTGACAAAAGTAAATATTTGTACTATAATAAATCGAACGAGGAGCTTTTGTTCGACATATTAGCAGAAAGGAGGAAGATATCTATGGATGCATTTACGTTTGGGGCGATTATCGGTTCGTTAATTTCCGGAGCGATCGTCGGTGCCGTGCCCGCAATTTGTGGTGCTGTTAAGCAGAAAATCGGTTTGGCCGTAGGTGGTTTTTTTGCCTGCCTGGTGGCTTCGTTCCTACTGGGGTTGCTGCTGTCTGTGCCCGTATGTGCGGTATTCCTTTTCTTGATTTTCAAGAAAAATAAGAAGTCCGCTGTCGCTAACAGCGAAACCGAGTCGATTGCTGATAAGAAGCCGGAATAACACGAATATGACAAAGTTGCGATCAAAAAAGAAGCCACACAGTGGCTTCTTTTTACACGTCTTACACGTCCATCACATATCCCACCCCGCGAACCGTGCGGATCATCCGCCGTCCGAGCGGCTTTTCAATCTTGGCTCGCAGGCGGCAGACGTAGACGTCCACGATGTTGCCGCCGCCGCCCAGAAGCTCGGACAGCTCCTCGCGTGTGACGGTGGCGTGGGGACGGGCGCGGAGATGTTCAAAAATGGCGCGTTCGGCGGGAGTCAGGGAAACGGTGAGGCCGTCCACGGTGAGCGCCCCGTCCCGAATGGTGATGGCAGGCTCTGCTGCGCGCTTGGGCGGAGGTGTTGGTTGCGGCGAGAGAGCTTCGTCCGGGAGGACTCCCGGCGTTGGCGCTGTGGAGGACTCAGCCAGTAGGTGCCGAACGGTCTTTTCCAGCGCGTTTAACGCGAAGGGACGGCGCAGAAAGGCTGCGCGCGGGGATCTTGCAGGGAGATCGATGGACTCCCGCCCGAACAAAAGAAGGGGACAGCCGCAGGCGTCGGCCAGGGCGAGGCAATCGGCGGGGGAAAAATCATCTCCGTCCGCCAGCAGGAGGCAGACATCGGGGGAGGGCGGCGGCAGGGTGGGGGAGAGGAGCCCCGAGATCCCCAAAAAGGCCAGCTCGGTTTCCAGAAGGCGGGCCAATCTTGGTTCGCGGCAGAAAACCCAGCCGCAGGGAAGCAGGAGATCAGCCATGATGCTCACCCGTTTCGGACACGCTCTGCGCCATGCTCCGCAGAATATGCGCCATCTCGTCATAGGACACGGCTTGCATGAGTCGGCTTCGGGTGGCGGCGGCTCCCTCCATTCCGTGGCAGTACCAGGCCAAATGCTTTTTAGCCTCGGCCACGCCCACCCGTTCTCCCTTTTCCTGAATCATCTCCCGTACCTGCTCAAGGGCGATCTCAAAGCGCTCCGCCACGGTGGGCGCGGTAAACTCGGTTCCGTCCAGGGCGGCACATATCTCGGAAAAGACCCAGGGGTTGCCCATGGCTCCTCGCGCGATCATGACGCCGTCACAGCCCGTTTCCGCCATCATGGACAGGGCATCGGCGGCGGTATAGATATCTCCGTTGCCCAGAACGGGAACCGAGACGGCATTCTTGACGGCGGCGATCACTTCGCGGTTGACGCCGGGCTCATACATCTGCTCGCGGGTTCTTCCGTGAATGCAGATCATGGACGCGCCCGCGTCCTCCAGGATCTTGGCTACCTCGGGGGCGTTGATGGAGTCATCGTCCCAGCCCGTACGGATCTTGACGGTGACGGGGAGGGAAACGGCCGCAACCACGGCGCGGACGATCTCGCCCGCCAGCTTGGGATTCTTGAGCAGGGCGCTTCCTTCGCCGTTGGCGGTCACCTTGCGAACGGGACAGCCCATATTGATATCGATGATGGAAGGGGGAACCTCGCTGATACAGCCGACGTACTCATTCGACTCCAGCATACGGGCGGCCTTGGCCATGAAGTCGGGCTCACAGCCGAAGAGCTGTACCGCCATGGGGAGCTCGTCCCGCATGACCGAGGCCAGATGCCCCGATACCGAGCGGAGCTTGCCCGCTTTTTGTTTTTGCTCATAGCAGAGAGCTTTGGCGGAAACCATTTCGCTGACCGTGAGATCCGCCCCGCAGGCGCGGCAGACACGGCGGAAGGCGCGGTCGCTGACCCCGGCCAGAGGCGCGAGCGCCAGCCCGTGGGGAAGGGTAATATTTTGGATGGTGACGTGAGGCATAGGAAGCTCCTGTTCGTTAATTTATGAACATTTTACCACATTCTCGTCAATTTGTCAACGGGGCATCAAAAAAAGACCGGAAAAAGCCTTGCGGAAGGGGAAAAATGCAGGAAATGATTGGCAAAATGCACGAAAATCGGCCTCTCGTTTTGGGAGGGGGGTGCAAAACGATGATTTTGAAAAAAATTCGAAAAACCCCTTGTATATTTGACGGTTTTGGTATAAAATATATACTTGGAAAGGGAGGAATGCTCCCTGCCCGGGTTCCATTTGGTAAAAAAAATTTATATAAAATGGAGGATCACTACCATGTCCGTAAAAGTTGCTATCAATGGCTTTGGCCGCATCGGCCGTCTGGCTTTCCGTCAGATGTTTGGCGCTGAGGGTTATGAGATCGTTGCCATCAACGACCTGACCAAGCCTTCCATGCTCGCTCATCTGCTCAAGTACGACACCGCTCAGGGTCGCTACGACGGTCACGTTGTAACCGCTGACGACGAGGCCGGCACCATTACTGTTGACGGTCAGACCATTAAGATCTGCGCTGAGAAGGACGCTGCTAACTGCCCTTGGGCTGCTAACAACGTTGACGTCGTTCTCGAGTGCACCGGTTTCTACTGCTCCACCGAGAAGTCCATGGCTCACATCAACGCAGGCGCTAAGAAGGTCGTTATCTCTGCTCC
>JAZQXS010000182.1:0-3946 GCA_045633025.1 Eubacteriales bacterium
AAGGTTCCCTTCGAGCCTCACAACGACCGTCCCGTCTACTGCAGCGAGTGCTTCCAGAACAGAAACAACTGATTTTTGTAAGCATAGACCGCAACCGACAAACGAAAACACCGCCTCGATGGGCGGTGTTTTCGTTTTGGAGAGCGTGCCTCCTGGCGTCCGACAGGCAAGCCTGTCAGGGACTTCTTGAAAGAAGTCCCTTTAGAATCTTCAAGAACTTTTCATAGGGAGTTTGATTGGAACGAGAACATCTATCCCGGTATTCTCTTGCTTTTAAAGTTTGAAGCGGGGTAAGGGGCAGAGCCCGGCCGAGCTTGCTCGGCGGTCCTCTTAAACGCCCAGACCTTGGCGGTAGGTCTCCATCTTGGCCACGGTCTCGGCCTTGTCCTTACCGATGAGCATGAAGTAGAACTTGATCTTGGGCTCGGTGCCGGAGGGACGGGCTACGATGACGTCGCCGTTGTCCAGGGTGAAGGAAAGGACGTTGGACTTGGGCAGGCCCGTGGACTCCACAGTGCCGGTTACGCGATCCTCGATCGTCTGCGCCTTGTAGTCGCCGAACTTCACGACCTTGCAGCCTGCGATCTCTGCGGGAGCAGGATTGCGGAGGGAGTTCATCTTCTCAGCCATGAGGGCGGGACCATCCAGACCTTCCATGTAGATCTCTACGTTAGCCTCATAGCAGTAGCCGTAGCGAGCGTAGAGAGCGTCCAGCGCGTCGGAGAGGGTCATGCTCTTGGCCTTGTAGTAGGCGGTCATTTCGGTGATGAGCATGGCGGCGACCACGGCGTCCTTATCGCGGGCGTAGGTGCCCTTCAAGTAGCCGTAGCTCTCCTCAAAGCCCAGCACGAAGGTGCCGTAGCCCTTCTGCTCGTAGTCCTTGATGACCTCGCCGATGAACTTGAAGCCGGTCAGCACGTTGTGCATCTTCACGCCGTGAGCCTCGCAGATCTTGGCGGCCAGCTCGGTGGTCACGATGGTCTTGACGGCGAAGGGGATCTCGGGCATCGTGCCGGTCTCCTCGTAGGCGGTGAGGATATAGTCCATGAGCAACGCGCCCATCTGGTTGCCCGTGATGGTGGTGAAGGAGCCGTCGGGAGTACGGGTGACTACGCCCACGCGGTCAGCGTCGGGGTCGGTGGCGACAACCAGGTCGGAGCCAACCTCGTCCGCGATCTTCATACCAATGTCAAAGACCTCCTTGTACTCGGGGTTGGGCTTGGACACGGTGGGGAAATTACCGTCGATGACCATCTGCTCGTCTACGGTGTAGAGGTGCTTCAGACCGTTGCGGCGGAGAATTTCGGGTACCAGACGGTAGCCGGTGCCGTGCAGGGGGGAGTAGACGATCTTGAGCTCGTCGGCCACGGCCTTGACGGCCTCGGGGTTGACCGCCTGCGCCTGTACGCAAGCCAGGTACTTCTCGTCCATGTCGCGACCCAGCATGATGATCTTACCGGCGGCCAGAGCCTCGTCGAAGTCAGCCAGCTTGACGTCCTCGAAGATATCCAGCTTCGCCATGGTGGCGCTGACTACGTCGGCGTGCTCGGGGGGAAGCTGTGCGCCGTCCTCCCAGTAGGCCTTGTAGCCGTTGTACTGCTTGGGGTTGTGGGATGCGGTGATGTTGATACCCGCCACACAGTGAAGCTCGCGGAGCGCAAAGGACAGCTCGGGGGTGGGGCGGAGCTCGTCGAACAGGTAAGCGGGGATATCCGCGGCGGCCAGCACGCAGGCGGCGGTCTTGGCGAAAAGCTCGGAGTTGTTACGGCTGTCGTAGGCGATGGCGACGCCGTCGGCGCAACGACCCTCCTCCTTGATGAGCTGAGCCAGACCCTGGGTGGCGTAGGCCACGGTGTGGACGTTCATGGCGTTCATACCCACCTTCATGGTGCCGCGCAGACCGGCGGTGCCGAAGGAAAGGTAGTCGGTAAAGCGCAACTGGATCTCCTTGTCATCGTCCTTGATGGACAGGAGCTCGGCTTTCTCCGCCTCGGAGAGCTTATCGGAGGTGAGCCAACGATTGTAGTTGTCGAGATAATTTGCCATGGGTTTTGTTTCCTTTCTATATACATAAATTTTTATCGTTTATCAGCTATCCATGATACTTATACAAATATATCATACCACTTTTTGCCGAAAATGTCAAGATGATACCGTCGAATTGGACGAAATTTTTTGTTCGGCAAGCGGAGAATTTGGTCGAATCTCTTGACTTTTCGGGGAAGATTGCGTATAATAGTAAGGTAACAAAAAATCCGCAAAAGGAGGCCTACCATGCACTATGACTCTCAGGAAGACCGTATCGAGCTCTCGGTCCGCGAGCTCTGCGCCATGGCTCTGAAGGGCGGCAATTTGGATAACCGCGTGCCTCCCCATGCCCTGTTCCGACGGGCTGACGAGGGGCGGGAGGTTCATGAGAGACTCCGACGTTTGCGTGAGCAGGGCGTTGGTCTGGCGGAGGCTTTCGGGACGGTGCATCGGCCGCGCGGCTCGGAGGAGGCTTTGGGCGGAGCTTCGGAGGTGAAGGCCGCCGCCTACCATGCCGAAGTGGTTCTGCATCATACCTGCCGTATGGACGGGGTGACGTTTGCGGTCAGCGGGCGCGCCGACGGGGTATGGTACGATCCCGCGGGGGATTGCGTGGTGGAGGAGATCAAATCGGTGTCGGCGGGGAGCGGGGATTACTATATTCGCGCCCCGCGAGAGGCTGATCTGGCGCAGTTGACCTGTTACGGGTACTTCCTCTGCGCGGCAAGAGAACTGTCTGAGGTGACTCTGCGCTTGACCTACGCCCGAGTCGGACACGAGGAGGATGCTTCCTGCGTGGATTCCGTGATGAGCGCTGAAAAGCTTCGGAGCGCGTATGCGGCGCTGCTCCGCGTGGTGCTCCCCCGCGCCAAAGACTTGATCGAACGGGAAACTACCGTTCGCAGGATCGCCAAGAATGCGGTGTTCCCCTATAACGAGATGCGGGATGCCCAGCGTGAGATGATTCTGGAATGCTGGCGGGATATGCGCGCGGGGAAGACTCTGTTTGCCGAGGCGCCTACGGGAATTGGAAAAACCATGGCTACCCTCTACCCTGCGGTACGGTGCCTGGGCGAAGGCCGATGCGATAAAATTTTCTATCTGACGGCCAAAAATGCCACCCGACGGGAGGCGTTCGGCGGAGTAAAGCGGCTCAATGAGACGGGGACGCCCGTTCGCGCCTGTGTTATCACCGCCCGCGAGGGCGCCTGTATCTGCGAGACTGCCCGGCAAGGAGGGAATCGCTTGTCCTCCTACTGTAATCCCGATACCTGTCCCTATGCCAAGGGCTATTACGATCGGGTCGAGCCGGCCATATTTGATCTTTTAAAGGACGGAAAGAGCTTGTTTTCGGGGCTGGATATCCGCGACGCCGCCAAGAAGTGGCAGATCTGCCCTTATGAGCTGGCGCTGGATCTGTCCGAGCTGTGTGAGATCATCATTTGCGATTATAACTACGTTTTCTCTCCGTTTGTTTATCTGCGGCGTTATTTCAATGAGGATATTCCGGGGAGCGCGGGACACCGCTATATTTTTTTGGTGGACGAGGCGCACAATCTTCCGGATCGGGCGCGGGATATGTACAGCGGGTGTCTCTCACTTTCGGATGTCTGCCGCGCGCAGGAAGCCCTTCATAACTGGGAGGAGCAGGCGGGACGGGGGATCTTTCCGGAGGAGGATCATTTTGACGCAGAGCGGGAAGGGCGCCGCAACGAATTGAGGGCAGATTCTTTGGATGATCTCATTGGCTCGTTGACGCGCATGAGAGCGGCTTGTACCGAGTCTATGGTGACCGATGGGGACGGAGTGCAGCGGGGCGTATCGCTGGACCGCAATGAGCCGGTTGCGCTCTGCGAGACGGCGCGCATTCTTTCCGCGCAGTGCGATAAGTGGTTACGCCGTCATCTGAATCACCCCC
>JAZQXS010000183.1:0-2657 GCA_045633025.1 Eubacteriales bacterium
GAGCGACGCCCACGCGGTGGCTGGCTGAATTGTGGGGGAGGTGGGAGGTCTGACGGCGACAACCGCCCGTCAGACAGAGAGCGAGAACACAAAACAGAATGTTTTAAAGTTTTTTGGGAGTCCAGAACCCTTTTTGCAAAAAGGGTTCTGGCGGGGTGCAGGGGCAGAGCCCCGCCGATCCACAAAAATTTTACCACATTTTTAATTTTTTTTCAATACCCTAATTGCATTTTTTTCAGTTTTGTGGTATGATATAAGAATCACCTCATTTGAAAGGAAATTGTATCATGATCCATGTTGCGCTTTTGGGCTTTGGTGTTGTCGGCAGCGGCACCGCCGAGGTTTTGACTCAGAATAAATCCATCATTGAGAAGAAGATCGGGCAGGAGATCAACATCAAGTACATTCTTGACCTGCGCGATTTTCCCGACTCGCCCTTCGGCGACCGCATCGTCCACGACTTCAATACCATCGTAAACGACCCCGAGGTCTCCGTCGTGGCCGAAATGATGGGCGGCTCCCATCCCGCCTACGACTTCACCATCGCCTGCCTGAAGGCAGGCAAGAGCGTGGTCACCTCCAACAAGGAGGTCGTGGCCAACTTCGGCACCGAGCTGCTGGCTGTTGCCCGCGAGCACGGCGTGTCCTACCTCTTTGAGGCCTCCGTCGGCGGCGGTATTCCCATCATCCGCCCCCTGCGCGAGGATCTCGCCTCCAACAACGTCACCGCCATCAGCGGCATCCTCAACGGCACCACCAACTACATCCTCACCAAGATGGACGTGGAAGGCGCCTCCTTTGCCGACGTGCTGAAGGACGCCCAGCAGAAGGGCTACGCTGAGGCCAACCCCGCCGCCGACGTGGAAGGGCTGGACGCCGCCCGCAAGATCGTCATTTTGGCCGCTATGGCCTTCGGCAAGCGCGTAAACCCCAATGCCATCCTCTGCGAGGGCATCGCCAAGATCACCTCCGCCGACAGCGAGCTGGCGCGGGAGATGGGCTACACCATCAAGCTCATCGGCTACACCACCAAGCTCGACGGCAAGATCCTCGCCATGGTTTCCCCCCGCCTCATCCCCCGCGACAACCCCATCTTCGGGGTGAGCTACGTCAATAACGGTATTCTTGTGGACGCCGACATGGTGGGTCAGGTCATGTTCTACGGCCCCGGCGCGGGTAAGCTCCCCACCGCCTCCGCCGTCACGGGCGATCTGGTGGACATCATGGCGCACACCCCCGCGGGCATCATCTCCCCCGTCTGGACGGACGCTTCTCCCGAGGAGATCGCCGACCCCGAGGACTACGCTTGCCGCCATCTGGT
Source organism: Eubacteriales bacterium (assembly GCA_045633025.1). Classification (GTDB taxonomy): domain Bacteria; phylum Bacillota; class Clostridia; order Oscillospirales; family CAG-272; genus CAMEON01. The sequence goes on from JAZQXS010000183.1 coordinate 1,322, forward strand.
TGTGCTGGACGCGCCCCTCTCTGCCGAGGCGGAGATCACCGCTCACTTCGCGCTGAACGCCGTCCACTTCACCGAGGGTCGATTCTCCTTCATCACAGACGTGATGACCGAGGCCGCCGTCAAGGAAAAGATCGCCGCCGCAGGCTTCCCTCTCGTCAGCCGCATCCGCGTGCTGTGATGCGAGGTCTGCCATGAATCAACTGTTGAATAACCGCGTGGGCAAAAAGAAAAAGCCCGCCAAGAAGGGTTGTCTGTTCCTGCTTGTGGGCAGTACGGCGGCGGTGCTCGCCACCATGCTGTTCATCTGGCTGGTGTCCCTCTCCACGGGGGCGGTGATCGAGTCCCGCCACGGCGGCGAGCCTGCCTACGCGCTCATGACCGCGCTGACCCCCTGCTACGCGGCGGCGCTCTCCCTGTTCACGGGTATTTCGGGTCTTTGGTACTTCGCGCCCACCGAGGAAGAGATCAAAGCCCGCAACCGCAACCGCTTGTCGCCCGCCCTGGGCGAGCGGGAGGAGCGCGCCATGTCCACCGCCACCAAGCTGCTCATTTCGGGCGGACTTCTGCTCGGCGTGGTGCTAACGGGCTTCATCGCCGTCAATTCCTACCGCTTGGTCACCCCCGACGGCATCAGCACCTACTTCTTCGCCGAGACGAAATCCTACGAATGGCGGCAGGTCAGCGCCTACACCATTGATTGCGATTCCGAGGACGGGCTGTCCGTTACCTTTACCATGCGGGACGGCAAGCAGTACGAGATCCTGCAGGGTGTCAACTCCACCACGGCGGAGTTCGACGAGCAGTACACGTCGGTGACCCATTTCGCTTACGATCTGGACGAGAATATGGTGGCGTTGCAGGTACCACGCAACGTCAAGCACGTGGAGCGCGCCGTGAAGTTCTACAAGGACTATGAGGGTCTGTGGCCCTATGTATCCAAGCTGATCGGCTATGCCGAGCTTATGCCCGAGGACGATGAAACCGTCGCGGATACGGTAGTCGACACGGCTGCCGACACCGATGCGGATACCGATACCGAGGCATCCGCCGAACCAACCGAATAAAGCAACCGAAAACCGAAGGGTGACGTAATGGCGTTTGCGCGTTACGTCACCGTTTTTCATAAAGATACCAAGATACAAAGATATAAAGATACAAAGATAGGGATGCGGGAAAGGTAGAGGGTTTGACAGAAAGTGTTCCGTTCTCCAAATATCCCAGTGGGCTGGGTCCCACGGTGAAGGGCATGATCTTCCCGTCAGATAGCGAGTGGGAAGACACAATAAAATATTTTTAAAGTTTTGGGGATTCTTAAGGGACTTTTTCAAAAGTCCCT
>JAZQXS010000184.1:0-2713 GCA_045633025.1 Eubacteriales bacterium
CTGATCGGTTAATCGAAGGAGGGAAATTGATATGAAGAAACTGTTTGCGATCCTTTTGACCCTCCTGATGGTACTGTCCCTGCCTCTGGCCGTCGCCGCCGACGAGGTTGTCACCTCCCACGACGCGGTGACGGACGCCTCCGCCGACCTCACCGTCGGCACGGGAGAGAACGGCGCCGAAGTGCTCGCCCCTTCCGAGGAGACCGAGCCCGACGAGACCGAGCCCGACAATGAAACCGAGGAGGCCGCCAAAATGCAGTTCGGCTTCCACCCCGAGTCCATGAAGGAGACCCTGCCCGCTATGGGTATGGGTATGCTGGGCATCTTCCTCGTGACCTCGGTCATCATCCTTTCGGTTCTGATCCTCAGCAAGCTGGGTAAAAAGGACGAGGAGTGATCCTCCAAGCAAGGCATCTTCGGATGCCTTGCTTTTTTTCTGTCAAGTTGTAAATATTGCATGAAATCCATCATTCGTATTGACTTTTTCTATATAAAGTGGTATAATATAGAAATAGTTATTCTACAACCATTCAAAGGAGTTTCCATGAAAACCCTTCTCTGCATAGACGGTAACAGCATACTGAACCGATCCTTCTACGGGATCCGTCTTTTGACGACCAAGGACGGCTTCCACACCAACGCCCTGTACGGCCTCGTCAACGTCATCTCGAGGGAGCTGGAAGCCCTCAAGCCCGACTACGCCGCCATCGCCTACGACCTCAAGGCGCCGACCTTCCGCCACAAAATGTACGCCGACTACAAGGCCGGCCGCCACGCCATGCCCGACGAGCTCCGCGAGCAGATGCCCGTCTCCCGCGAATTCGCCGAGATGCTGGGTCTGCACATCCTGGACATGGAGGGCTTTGAGGCCGACGACATCCTCGGCACCCTCGCCGCCATGGCCGAGGCCGATCCCGAGGATTGCATGGCCTACCTTCTGACGGGAGACAAGGACTCCCTCCAGCTCATCTCCCCCCGCGTCCACGTCCTGCTGGCGGGCAATACCGCCACCGCCGACACCGACGAGGCCGCGTTCATGGAAAAATACGGCGTCCGCCCCGATCAGTTCGTGGACGTGAAGGCGCTCATGGGCGACTCCTCGGATAACATCCCCGGCGTCCCCGGCATCGGGGAGAAGACCGCCCTCAAGCTCATCTCCGAGTTCGGCTCGCTGGACGGCATCTACGAGCAGCTCGACACCGCCAAGCACACCCCCTCGGTGAAAAAAAAGCTCACCGAAGGCCGCGAGAGCGCGTATCTATCCCAAACCTTGGCCAAAATCTGCCGTGAGGTTCCCTTGGGATTGACCCTCGCGGACATCCGCACCCGCCCCATGGATCGGGAGAAGGCGCGGGAGCTCTTCATCCGCTACGAATTTGCGGGCTTTATCAAGCGCTTCGGCCTCAACGACGAGCCCGCTCCCCCCGCTCCCCCCATTTGCCCCGAAGGGGCAAACACCACGCCTCCGCAGGAGGCGCATCCCGGCTCCGCAGGAGCCGCCTCATGTGGCAAAGCCACCCATCATTCCATTCTTCCTGCCGATCTGGCCTCCCTTCCCGTCGGCCGCTACGCCGTGACCTATGAGAACGGCACGCTCACCCTCTGCCGCGAGGGGACGCTCACGGCTTGCTCCGCAGGCTCCCCCGTGACCGCCGAGAGCGCCGCCGCCATGCGGGATTTTCTGAATCGCCCCGAAAACACCTTCATCACCTACGACGCCAAAAACCTCTACCACCGTCTGAACGCCGACGGCATCCCCTTTGAATCCTGCGATTTCGATATCATGCTGGCGGCCTACTCCCTCAATTCCGGCATGGGAAGCTACGATCCCGACCGCATCGCGGTGACCTACCTGGGCGCCACCCCGCCCGACGAGTTCATCCTCTGCTTCGAGGCGCTATGCGATACGCTGACCGAGCAGCTCATCGCCACAGGGCAGATGGAGGTATTTTGCGATATTGAGATGCCTCTGGCCGCCGTCCTGTGGGACATGGAGCGGCTGGGCTTTACCATCGACCGCGACTCCATACGGGAGTACGGGCGGATTCTGGACGCCGTCGCCGCCGACATGGAATCCCGCATCTTCACCTACGCGGGACGGGAATTCAACATCAATTCCCCCAAGCAGCTCGGAGAGATCCTCTTTGAGGTACTCATGCTCCCCGCCGACAAAAAGACCAAAACAGGCTACTCCACTTCGGCCGAGGTGCTGGAGAAGCTGAAAAAATACCATCCCATCATCGAGGACATTCTGGAATACCGCCAGGTCACCAAGCTGAAATCCACCTATGTGGACGGTCTGCTCAAGCTCTCGGACGAAAAGGGCGCGGTGCACACCACCTTTAAGCAGACGGGCACCGCCACGGGGCGTCTGTCCTCCGCCGAGCCCAACCTACAAAACATTCCCATCCGCACCGAGTTGGGGCGGGAGCTCCGCAAGTTCTTCATCCCCACCGAAGAGGGGCGAGTGCTCATTGATGCCGATTATTCCCAGATCGAGCTTCGTCTGCTGGCGGATATCGCGGGGGACAGCGCCATGCGGGAGGCCTTCATATCGGGCTTTGATATCCACACCGACACCGCCGCCCGCGTGTTCGGCGTGGCCAAGGATGCCGTCACCGTGGAGCTTCGCAAGAAGGCCAAGGCCATCAATTTCGGTATCATGTACGGCATGGGCGAGCACTCCCTGTCCGAGGATCTGGGCATCTCCCGC
>JAZQXS010000185.1:0-6443 GCA_045633025.1 Eubacteriales bacterium
CGAGGGCGGTAAGTCTACCGTCCAGGCGCCGGGCTGGCTGGAGAGCAAGGGTCTGGTCGCCTACGAGTACGAGGCCGGCAAGGGCATCATGGCCGGAGAGGGAGCGCTGTCCGCCATCGGACAGAAGGCGCGGGAGCACAATATCCTCATGTCCCTCCATGCGCCCTACTTCATCTCTCTGTCCTCGGTGGAGCCCGAGAAACGGGACAACAGCATCGGATACATTCAGAAATCCCTGTGGGCGGCCGAGCTCTTGGGCGCGGATACCATCGTCATCCACAGCGGCAGCGCGGGCAAGATCTCCCGTGAGGAAGCCATGAAGCTGTCCTGCGATACCCTCGCCCGCCTCATGGAGACCGTGGGAGACACCCCCATCCGCCTGGGGATCGAAACCATGGGTAAGCGCAACCAGCTCGGCACGCTGGATGAGGTCATCGAGCAATGCAAGGTGGATCCCCATTTCCATCCCGTGGTGGATTTCGGCCACCTCAACGCCCGTGACCGCGGCGGTCAGTTCCCCGACCGAGACAGCTACCGTCGGGTATTCCACACCATCGCGGACAAGCTGGGCGATGCCTACGCCACCCATCTCCACTGCCATTTCTCCAAGATCGAATTCACCGACGCGGGCGAGAAGCGCCACGTCACCTTCGCGGACACGGTGTACGGCCCGGCCTTTGAGCCGCTGATGGAGGCCATCATCGCGGACAATCTCTGCCCCCGTATCATCTGCGAGTCCGACAATACCATGGCGGAGGATGCCTTGGCTATGAAGCGTTATTGGGCAGAAAGCAAAAAGATATACGGTGGGGAGCTTTAAACAGCTATGAACCTAAATATATCCGATTTCACGACCATGACCCCCATTGACTATGGCTGGTCGGGGGACAAGAAATACCGCGCGGTCACGTCCGACGGCACCCCCTACTTCCTCCGCATCACCTCACGCGAGCGCGGAGACCGCTTTACGCGGCTTTTTGACATCCAAAAGGCCGTGGCCGCCACGGGGATCCCTATGTGTGAGCCTGTGGCCGTTGGGGAATGCGACGAGGGGGTCTACTCCATCCATACGTGGATCCACGGAGAGGACGCCGAGCCCGCCGTCATAAAGCTCCCCGCCGAGGTACAGTACAGGCTGGGGCGCGATGCAGGCGAATACCTGACCCGCATCCACTCCATCCCTGCCCCCGCCGATCAGCCCGATTGGGCGCCTCGCTTCAACCAAAAAATCAACCGCAAGATTCGGATGTACGCCGATTGCCCCATTCACTTTGAGGGAGACCGTCACCTGCTCCGCTACATCGAGGACAACCGCCATCTGCTGGCCGGCCGACCCCAGAGCTTTCAGCACGGGGACTACCACATCGGAAACATGATGCTGACGGGCGGCGCGGAAAGCCCTCGCATCGTGGTCATTGATTTTGACCGCTACGACTTCGGGGATCCTTGGGAGGAGTTCAACCGCATCGTATGGTGCGCGCAGGCCGCGCCCGCCTTTGCCACGGGCATGGTGGACGGCTACTTCGGCGGGGATATACCCATGGAGTTCTGGCGGCTTCTGGCGCTGTACATCAGCAGTAACATGCTCTCCTCCATACCGTGGGCGATCCCCTTCGGGGAGGGTGAGATCAAAACCATGCTGAATCAAGCGCGAGACGTACTGGCTTGGTACAACAACATGACAGACCCCGTGCCTACGTGGTATGGGCGGGGATAAGATCGCAAAAACGGCAAACAGCGCTTTACAATCGCCTATCGAACACATCCATACAAGGAGGAAACCATTATGGAAACCATTTTACGGGCGGAGGGTCTTCGCAAGACCTTCACGCTGTCCAAAAAGCAGCAACAACTGGAAAAGACCAAGCAAAAGGTCAAGGTGGCGGTGGACGGACTATCCTTTGAAGCCAACCGCGGAGAGATTTTCGGGCTTCTGGGCCCCAACGGAGCGGGCAAGACCACGACCCTGCGGATGCTGGCCACCCTCATCCGCCCCGACGCGGGAGACGCGCTGGTAGACGGAGTCAGCATCATCAAGAATCCTGACACCGTCCGCGGCCGCATCGGATTCCTGACGGGCGAGCTGAAGCTGGAGGATTTCTTTACCCCCAACTACCTGTTCGACTTCTTCTCCGATCTGCACGGGATCGAGTCCGCGACCGCTGCCACGCGAAAGGCGGAGCTCTTTTCCAAGTTCGGCATTGACCGCTTCGCCGAGGTCAAGGTGGCCAACCTCTCCACGGGTATGAAGCAGAAGGTCTCGCTGGTAATTTCGGTGGCGCACGACCCCGACATCATCATTTTCGACGAGCCCACCAACGGTCTGGACGTGCTCACCGCCAAGGTGGTCACGGATTTCCTGCTGGAGCTGCGGGAGCGCGGCAAGACGGTCATCCTCTCCACCCACATCTTCAGCCTGGTGGAAAAGCTCTGCGACCGCGTGGGCATCATCATCGACGGGCGCATGGTTGCCTGCGACGCTCTGGACGCCGTGCGCGGCGGTCTGAGTCTGGAAGATCGCTTCTTTGAGCTCTACCGCGATCACACCGAGGAGGTATAAGCCATGAACGGACGGAAAAACAACATACTGACCATTATGAAAAAGGAGCTCCGCCGCTTCTTCGGGGATCGGCGTATGCTCATGACCATCATCCTCCCCGGCGTCTTGATCTACGTCATCTACTCCCTCATGGGCGGCATGCTGTCCGACACGATGATGAGCGGCGGCGAGGACACCGAATACCGGGTCATGGTTCAGAACCCTTCGGAAGCCGTATCAACCATCGTGCTGAACACGGATCTGAACGTGACCTTCTTCAAAAGTCCCGAGAACGGAAGCTACGATGCAAAATTCAGCCCGGAGAACATGGCCGAGGCCCTCGGTGACGGCACCTACCACCTCTACATGGTGTTCCCCGAGGATTTCGACGCCAAGGTAGCCGCCTACGACCCTGCAAGCGGTCTGCCCGCCCCCCAGGTGAGGATGTACTACAACTCGGCCAATCAGGATTCCGCGATGGCCTACTCCCTCATGCTGGAGATCCTGAACGCGTTCGAGTCCTCCATGGCCAACCGCTTCGACGTGAACGTTTCGGCCGATGAGGCCTTCGATATGGCCACCGAGGAGGATCTGACCGGTATGATCTTCTCCATGCTCATGCCTCTGCTGCTGGTCATGCTCACCTTCTCCAGCTGTATGGCCATGACCACCGAATCCATCGCGGGCGAGAAGGAGCGGGGCACCATAGCCACCCTGCTGATCACCCCTGTCAAGCGCAGTGAGCTGGCCATCGGTAAGATCGCCGCTCTGTCGGTGATCTCCCTGCTGGCGGGCATCTGCAACGCGCTGGGTGTTATTCTGGCTCTGCCCAAGCTCATGGGCGGCGAGGAGATGGGCATGGTGGACGCCTCGGTGTACGGCGTGACTGACTATCTCATGATCCTGGCGGTCATCCTCTCCACGGTGCTGGTGTTCGTGTCCCTCATCGCCATTCTGTCGGCGCTGGCGGGCTCGGTCAAGGAGGCCAGCGGTCTGGTCTCCCCCCTCATGCTGGTGGTCACCGTTGTGGGTGTCAGCGGCATGTTCGGCGGCTCCCCCCACACCGCCCTGTTCCTGATCCCTGTCTACAACAGCGTGCAGTGCATCGCGGGTATATTCTCCATGGCCTGCACCCCCGCAAGAGTTCTGATCACGGTCGCCGCCAATCTGGCCGCCGCCGGTATATGCGCCTGGGTTTTGACCCGGATGTTCAACAGCGAAAAGGTTATGTTTAAAAAATAAGGAGGTTATCTCATGTATTTGAGCAAACTGTATCCTACCCCCAGATCGTTTACCGAAAACGAGGCCGAGCGTTTCACCTTTGGCAGCTCGGTGACCGCCGTAGTCAGCGGTCTGGATGCGCTCACCGCCGAACGGGTGCGATACCTGTGGCACCGCTTTTCCTGCGACGCCTGCGAGTTGACGCTTACCGAGGGCGGCGAGGGGTATCGCTTCACCATCGGTACGGGCGTCTGCGACCTGCATCCCGAGGACAACTACGCCGTTCGCGCCGACGAGGCGGGTATTTGCGTGGTAGGACGGGACAAGGCCGGGCTGATGGACGGCATCACGACCTTGGTACAGATGATCTGCCCCGTAGAGCTTGCCGAGGGGCGGGAGTCCTTCTACATTTCGTCCGCCGAGGTTCACGACGCGCCCGAGATGGGCTTCCGCGCCATTCATTTGTGCGTGTTCCCCGGCACCACCCTCTACCGTCTGGAGCAGGCCATCCATCTGGCGGGCTTCTTCAAGATGACCCACGTGATCCTGGAATTCTGGGGCACCTTCCGCTACGAGTGCCAGCCCGCGCTCTACTGGGAAAAGAACTCCTACACCAAGGAGGAGCTTTCTCCGTTGGTGGCGCTGGCCAACAGCTACGGCATGGAGATCATCCCCATGGTCAACCATTTCGGTCACGCCACCCAGTCCCGCTCCCGCAACGGCCGCCACGTGACCCTGAACCGCAATCCCCGACTCTCCCGTCTGTTCGAGCCCGACGGCTGGACCTGGTGCCTCTCCAACCCCGACACCTACAAGCTCCTCTCCGAGATGCGGGCAGAGCTTGCGGATTTCGCGGGGGCGGGCAGGTACTTCCACCTGGGCTTTGATGAGGCGGATTCCTTCGCCACCTGCGATATCTGCCGGAAGCGGGTGCCCCATGAGCTGCTGGCGGAATACGTCAACCGTCTGACCGAGGACGTCTGCAACACGGGGCGCCGTCCCATACTGTGGCACGATATGTTCCTTGTGAGAGACGGGTTCCCCGAGGGAGGCTGGGTCGTTGCCAACGGACACACCAAGGATTGCTACAAGGCGCTGTCTCTTCTGGATCGCCGTATCGTCATGGCGGATTGGCAATACGAGTACCAAAACGGCTACAATCCCTCCACCCCCTACTTCATCGAGCAGGGCTTCGATACCGTGATCTGCCCTTGGGATAACCTTGGGAATATCCGCACCCTGGCGGCAGACGTAAAGAAATATGGCGCCATGGGTCTGATCCTGACCACCTGGCACCATCTGGAAAATCTACTGCCCGAGGCCGCATACTGGGGCTCCTGCGCCTGGTCTGCATCGGAGCGCGCCGACGGCATAGGCTGGAGCGAGTCCGCCTGCTTCCTCCGCCGTCTCCGCGACTCCAAGGGCTCCTTCGAGGAGTCGGGCTGGAATTTCTGCGAGGTGGAGAAATAAGAGCCGATATCGGGGCTCTGCCCCGAACCCCCAAAAACTTTCATTGCATACCCCAAAAAACGAAAAGGAGAATACAATCATGTCCCATTTGAAGAAATTGCAGGCGGCTATGAAGGCCGCGGGAGCCGAGGCCATCGTGGTCTCCTCCGAGGTCAACCAGCGCTACTTGTCGGGTCTGAACTACACCGACGGCTTTGTGGTCGTTCTGCCCGAAAAGGCGTTTTTGCTGGCGGATTTCCGCTACATTGAAGATGCCCGCACCACCGTGGACGCGGCGGAGTTTGAGATCGTCATGCCCGACCGCTCCATGCTGGCTTACGTTTCTGCCATTCTGAAGGATCACAGCGTGGGTACCGCCCTGTTCGAGGAGGCCACCCTGTCCTACTCCCTGCTGGAGCGCTTCAAGAAGACCTTTGAGGGCGTGGAGCTGACGAGCGGCGGCTCGGCCATGATCGACGAGCTTCGACTCTACAAGGACGAGGCCGAGATTGAGAAGATGACCCGCGCCCAGAAGCTCACCGACGACGCCTTCGCCCACATTTTGAACTTCATCACCCCCGACCGCACCGAGGTCGAGGTGGCGCTGGAGCTGGAGTTCTTCATGCGCGCCCATGGCTCGGAGGGCATCGCCTTTGACACCATCGCCGTATCCGGCACCCAATCCTCCCGTCCCCACGGTGTTCCCCGCCCCGTCAAGCTGGAGCGCGGCTTCTTCACTATGGACTTCGGCGCGCGGTTCGACGGCTACTGCGCCGATATGACCCGTACCGTGGTCATCGGCAAGGCCGACGAGGAGATCAAGCGGCTCTACAACACGGTTCTGCTGGCGCAGACCACCGCCATTGATTCCCTGCGCGTGGGGCTTCCCTGCGCCGAGGCCGATAAGATCGCCCGCGACATCATCGACGGCGCCGGCTACAAGGGTCTCTTCGGCCACAGCCTGGGTCACGGCGTGGGTCTGTATATCCACGAGGCGCCCCGCTTCGCCGCGTCGGTGCCCGCTGACGAGCTGCTGAAGCCCGGCCACGTCGTCACCGTGGAGCCCGGTATCTACATCGAGGGCAAGTACGGCTGCCGCATCGAGGATATGATCGCCGTTCTGCCCGACGGTACCATTCATGACTTTACCAAGAGCCCCAAGGAATTGATCGAGCTTTGCTGAGGGGAAGAGAGAACGTTCGGGGGGAAACTTCTTGAAAGAAGTTTCCCCCCG
>JAZQXS010000186.1:0-7558 GCA_045633025.1 Eubacteriales bacterium
GCCTGGGTCAGGCAGGGATTCTCGTAGTAGGTGCGGAACAAAACGTCCATGGCGTGGGGATTGGAGCCGGTTTTCCAGCAGGGCTCCATGGTCGCGCAGCCGCCCGCGATCACGCCGTACTTACGGTCGTCATAGTTGTAAGTGGGATCGGGACCCAGCATACGGAACACGGGCGTCTTGATGCCCGCCTCGGGGCTCTGCGCGGGGCAGAGCATGTTCCGACGGGAGGGATAATATCCGCCGTTATAGTAGCCGCCCCAGAGGGTGTAGGCATCCACCGCCCACTGCTCGCGGCAGATGCAGATCGCGTCCAGATCGTACTTGTCGCTCATATAGGCAATCGAGTGGGAATCTAGAAGCCAAGAGCCCGCCACCTTCGGGAAGTACCCAAAGATCTCCTTGAACAGGCGGAACGCCTCGTCGATCAGCGCCTCCCTCTGCGGCAGGGTGTAGGCAGGCAGGAATCCGGGATTGACGTACCAATCCCAATCGTAACCGGGACGCCCCCGCCACGGAATACCGACCGCTTCGGTCAAGGCGCGCCCCATCTCGAACCACAGACCCAACTCCATATGCTCATCGGCCTCCCGCTTCACGAGCTCGACCATGTCCTCGCGAAGGAGAGCGTCGTACTGCAAAAGCACCGTATGATCGAAGCCATACTGCTTGTTGATGGCGATTTCCTCCCGGATAGGCATCACCAGATCCATGTCCGGATTGCGGGGCTCACAGCCGCGGACGAAATTGACTAAATTCATAACTCTTTTCTTCATAGAGCAGACTTTCCTTTCCGTATGCCAAAATTATTCGGAATATACTTTGTATATATTATACACGATATCCCTGCGCTTGTCAAGGCAATTCGTGAATTCGGACACATCCCACCGTGAAATTTTCGGGAACTCATCCGAATTTACAGATTTATACGAATTTGCGAATAAAACCTTGAATCCAAAATATCTCGTGGTAGGGGCGCGCTGTTTTGGCAAATCCAAAAGACGGGATCCCATTACGGGATCCCGTCAAGCTCAGAGTTTGCTTGAATTCGACCGATCCTCCTTCGGGATGGCCAAGGCTCAAGCTGTTTTGTCCTTCTTTTTCCCGTGTACCAGCTTCACGCTGAGCAGGAACAGGAAAGCGCAGGCGCAGAATACCAGACCCAGGATATTGGTTCCGTACAGACCCGAGGCCAGAATCAAAGAGTAAACCACCGGGCTGGCCGTCTGCACGATGCTGCCCACCACGCTGAGGATCGTCAAGCCCTTGCTGGCGCCCATCTGCTTGATCACAGGCAGATTGACGTAGTAGGAGCTGGTTGCGGGCGTTCCGAAGCCATCGAACAGACCCAGCAGAGCCACACTGACCAGAACCGTTACCAGCGGCCAATCCACGTTGAATACGAATACCGATACAGCGCCCAGCAACAGCGCCAGGATCACGCAGGCGCTTCTGCCCATCGTCTTGGACAGCGCGTTCAGCAGTTTGGGGCCGATGTAAATACCGACCAGACCGTTGATCAGGTAGCCGTAGGAGGTCACCACCTCGGGCAGACCCATGGAGGACACGAAGCTCGGGAAGAACGCCACCACGAACATCAAGCCGAAGTTCATGGGAATGGCCACCAGCAACAGGTAGCGCCACAGGGACAGGTCACCCAGATAGGACAGCACGCTGTTATGCGTCTTCTCATTCGCCTTGGCAGGCAGAAGCTCGGTGCCGTTCTCCTTGACCAGTCTCCAGGGAGCCAGTCCCAGAACGATCACACCGAACATGACCAGCAGGATGGCGGAGATCAGGTATGCGGTCTGAATACCGATCGCGCTGGCGATGATCGCGCCCAGCGTACCGCCGCAGGTAATACCGCCCAACAGACCCGCGTTCAAAGCCGCCAAATTTGCCGTGGTCTGTCCGTCCTCCAGCGCGCTCTGCGCCACGATCGTATTCATAGCATAGCGGAAGCCGGCCAAGCCCATACCCGAAACGAATCGAAGGGCGATCAGCTCCATGGGAGATCCGGCCAGGAAACAGAGCATGTTCGCGCTCACGGACACCAGAACAGCGCCCGTAAACAATCCCTTCAGCGGGATGCGCTTGAACAGGGGAAGAAGCAGGAGCGAGCAAAGCATGGTGGCCAGCAGCTCAGCGGTCATGGGAATGGACGCAAGGAAGGCAACCGACAAGCCAAAGACCGATTGATTCCATTGGGTGATCATAACGCCCGAGAAGGGGATTCCGACGTACATGCCCGTATAGGCGATGAACATTCCCAGCCGCAAAACCGGCGCGGCAATCTCCGCCTGGGTCTTCTTGGACTCCCTAAAGCTGTGCGAGAGACGCTTGAACAGCGCATCGGGCAGCTTCAAGAGCTCGTAGATCATGATGAGCGCCACCGCATAGGAGGCGATGAACACCAGGAGCATGTCCATCATTTTTTCATCAATATACGCCTTGGAAACCTCCACGTTGATACGGACTCGTTCGGTTTCGCCCGCGCTCTCCAGAACCGAGGAGACCGTGTATTCGCTGTCACGCCCCGTAATATCCGAGGTGTCGGCGTACACCTTGACCACGTTGATGCTCCAAAGCAGGGGCGTCTCCCCCACCTTTTCGGAAAGATACTGATCCAGACCGTACATACGATCGTAGGAAACGCCTTTATTGTGCAGATCCTCGGTAATATCTCCGAGGTAGGAGGCAATGCCCGCGGCGCCCTCGAACATAACCTCCTTATACCGTTTCTGGTAGGAGTTGTAGGACAGCACGCACTGAACCAGCAGTCCGACCATAATGATGGCCACAGGGATCAAGAACATGAATCGGTTCTGCTTCTGCTTGTAGGTATACGCCATGACTGCATCCTGCATCTCCTCCTCGGACTTATCCTCGGTCAGGGAGCGGGGCAGGAAGGCCATGTAGACGATCAGCACCAGAATGACCGCGCCGATACAAATGGCCGTAGTGGTGTTGCTGAGCTGCTTCTGAGGGAGCAGCTCCCTCTCGATGTCCTCCGCGTGGTAGAACAAGGCCATGGTACCGATCTGGTTACTGCTCTGATCGTAGATGGGCTGGAGCATCACGTCGTAGCTCCCGCTCGTAACCACCTTATACTTCGCGGTCTCTCCCTCGACAAACAGGAGATTCTCCCGGACGCCGACATCGTTCAGCATGGCGTAGTATTGCTCCCTCTCCTCGCTTGCCGAAACCGAAGAGTACAGGATCTTGCCCGCCGTATCCGTTACGGCGGCATTGACCTTCACGGTATCGGTGGTAATGAGCGTCAGCATCTCGTTCAGCTCGTTATCCATACCGTAGAATCGATCGATCTGTTTTCCGTTTTTCACCGAGTTTTCGATGTTCTCAACGATATTTCCCGATACGACGGCGTAGTACTGCTGTTTGACGTCTCGGTAGTTCTCCGAAAACACGGCGTAGATCAGCCAGGAAACGAAGGACATGGCCACGGTGATAAACACGGTAAACACCAGCAGAATGGCTATCTTTTTACTGGCTCTTTTTTGTTTCTTCATCTCGATCTTCCTCTCAATCCTCGCAGATGATCTTCTCGCAGGCGATCAGCATTTCATAGGTCGGCTTGTAGTCGATCAGATCCGCCACGTTCAGATTCAAGATCAGGTACGGGGAGCTGATGGCCTCCTGCTCCAAATCTCTGGGCTTTGCACCGTTGAGCACGGAACCGAAAATGTTGGAGAACACGGGGCCGAGACCCACGGCGTCGCGGGGCTCCACCACCATGAGGCACGCGCCCTCCTGCACGAAACGCAGGTCGACCTGTGCGAACACGGGAATGTTCTCGTCATAGAACACCTGAAAGATCTCCTTGGCCTTATCGGGATCGGACAGCACCGAGGTCATCAGCACGAATGCGTCCACCTTATCCTCCACGACCATCTTCCGGCAGATGGATTCGATCTGTCGATAATACTCCTCGTCCTCGGCTGTCTTGGAGAGCTGATACTCCGTCAAGGCGAAGCCGTTGGTCTCCGCCACGGAACGGTAATCGGGCACCGACGCAATGATCTCGTCGTCGTAGATCACGCCAACGTTACTGAACCCGAAGGTATCGTAATAGTACTGAAGCTGACGGGAATACACCGAGGGGTCGACGTGCGCCCAGATGTAATCGTTGCCCGAATCCTCCACCGAGTCGATCAGACCCGAGCCTACGGGGTCGGCCACGCCGTACATGAGAATGGGAATATTGAGATTCAGTTCCTTTGCCAGCGCAGAGGGACCCGTACCCATGGCTACGATGAGGTCAATACCGGGCTCGGAGGTGGCCAAAGCAGTCAGGCTGGCCTTGATCTCTGTCTCCAGCTCCGGATCAAAATACGTATAATAGTTGGCTTCTCTGACGAACTCGATGTACTCGCTCTCGGCGTTGTCAATGAGCCAGTTGATGAGTCCCTGGGAGTCTACGTCCACCTCGGGATCGTAGGGCAACTCGGTATAGGTGATCCAACCGTCGGTCTTCAGGCTCTCGATGGCGTAGTACAGCAAGCGGAAGGTCGGGTTATACGGGTCAATATCGACATAGGCAATGCGGAATTTACTGCCGTCCGCCTTCTTGATGGGCTGGTAGGCGCGGGAGGCGGTGTTGCCTTCCTGATTCTCCGGGGAGTCGATATCCACGATTTCACCACCTTTGTCAATGGAGCCATCCATACATCCGACAACCGGAAGACAGAGCGCCAAAACCATCAGACAGCAGACGACTCTCATCCAAAACGATTTTCCCTTACTCATGATCTGATTCCTCTCCTTTTCTATGTATGAGCTTTACCGAGTCCACGTACTCCTCCACGTCATGCGCGTACATCCAAACCACATGCTTGGAGGCCACCTTCAGATTCGTCCCGCTGACCATTCTTTGGCAGTTTCCGTTGCTGGGCAGTACCATGGCGGCGCCGATGCCGCTTCCCTCCAGATATTCGGGCATGATGATATGGGACAGAAGCTTGGCCAGGCCAAGACCGCGGGCTTCGGGCAAAACCATGATGGGTCCCATCTCGCCGTTCAGATGGGATAGGTGGAAGCCCACCTTTTTCCCGTTCAGAAGCGCGCCGTAGGCCGGATTCTCGTCCAAGCATTTTCCGACGTATTCCGCGTTGCCGAACTCACGGCTGGTGTAATGCTCCAGAATGAAATCCATCCAGCTTCGGTCGATCTTCACCAGCTCTACACCGGGAGGAAGGGGTCTGTCCTCCGGGATAAAGCGGGGCGTATCGATCACGAACTGATTGTAGCGAACACCGTCGGCCGTAGGGATGACCTCGCAAACCTCGTCGTAGAAATCTTCGTCGGTAATCAGGAAGGTATAGCTCATTTCAGACGCCATCTCCGCGTACAGCTCCTTGAAATCCCCCTTCTCCTTCAAAGCAAACATCCATTGACCGCTTTCCGCCTGCCGGATGGCAACGGAATTGCGGTACAGAAGGATCTTGGATTCTGCGGATTGATGGATGGCTCGGATCAGCATGGCATTTTGCAGCTCATCCTCGGCCAGAAGCTCCAGCGCTTTTTGCTCTTGCGCGGTCATTTTCTTTTTTCTCCTTGATAAATTTTGTTTTCTGTTTCGTATATAGGAGCGAAGCAGATCGATCAGGATACCGAGCAGAACCAGCCCAATACCGATCAAAGCTCCGTACAGAAGGGCAATTCCCATCTTAGCGGCGTTATCCCCCATTTTCTGCAGGATGTAGGATTCAGAGATAACAGCGGAAATTTGATAGTTCTTATCGTAGATCAAGGTGTCCAGGTACGGCACCTGCTCGCAGGATTCCATCAGGAAGGAGTTCAGGTCGTAGATCTTGCTGAAAGCAACTCCCTTCTCCCCGACAGAATTCAAGTCATACTGCAACGCCATGACGATTTTCGACACGGATTGACCGATGATGTTCTCCATTCGCACGTAGAGCTTATAGACTGACAGAGCGCCGTCCGCAAATATGTAGCCCACGGAGGTCATCGCGCAAATCAGCCCCGCCTCCGCCAGGAAAAATTTTTTCCTCTTTTTTTGATGGATGATGAGCAGTACGCCCAGAAGCGCCGCCAGCGCCGCGCAGATCGAGGACTGGATCAGATTCTCATGGTAACTGGATTCCAGCGTATTATCCATCGCCGCGTGGTCAATGCTGAGCAGCATATACCCGCTCATTGTTTCGTTTTGTCCGTAGATGGGCACCGACATCAGGTAGCGGTCTCCGTCGGTATCGTCGTAGATCAGATACGAGCGGTCGGAATTCTCCGCGGCCAAAGCGTTCATTCGGGTGGGAGAATCCACGCTGCTGTCTGCAACCGCATAGAGCAGGCTGTAATCAGCCGAAACAATATAGACGCCGTTGGTGTAGGAATAGCAACGCTTGACGTCCTGGAGGATGGTGTTGATCCCATAAAAATGCTCCAGGCTTTTACCGTTTTTCAAGCCATACTCGATCTGCCGCGTGTAGGTTTGGGTCTCCACCGCCAAGCGTGTGAAGATGATATCACTATACGCCTCTGCCGTGATATTGGTTTTATACACGAACAGATTTTGTGATGTCACCAGAACCAGCGACACCAGCAGGATCGCCAGGGCAAATTTCAGTGCTTTCATGTCAGAACCTCATATAAATCATGGAATCCCGAGCTTACGGAACCTGAACCGTAACGGCCGGGGTCATGTTGACGGAGATCACCCCGCCGTAGCTGCAGACGCATTTACTGCTGTTATTCAGCGCGGGCTTTCCGCCCAGCAGAACCGTGGCGGAGCCGGGCGCCCAGGGGGCGGCGCAGGCAGGCACGCAGGGCTGGGGCGTCAACACGCCGCCCGCGGCCGCCGTAGCCGAAGCAACCGCCGGGTTGGCCATAGAGCTGCACATACCAAAGGTCATGGGAGGCTTGGGTATGTCCATAATGGTTGCGGCCAAGGCGTTCGAGATCATGACCGTGGATTGGGACGTGATGGGTGTCAACGAACACGGAGCCGCGCCAAAGGTGCACTGGCACATGGCATTCATAACTGTTGGATTTCCCATGAGCGGATACCTGACCTTTCGGAATGGAATAGTACGTTACGCCTGTCCGACGAGGGCTTTCCCGTCCGAGGAGATCGGAACCTCGCGAACGACCAGACCGTCGGACGTTTCATAGAACAATTTGAGCCGTGTCCCCTCGCGTCCAACGGCCGACGGGGGCTTAACGAAAAACGACCCGTCTTCTCCGCACCGATAGCGGAGCATGGGAATCAATTCGGTAGAGCGCTTGTGGGAAAACCGCAAGGGCGCGGCCAAGCCGTACACGTCGCCGCTGCCCGAGTTCACCGATGTGATCTCCACGAACTCTGCCTTTTTGGCATCCTTGTCGTTGACCAAGCAGATCAACGGAAGGGTAACCGACGCGCTGAGGGCGAACAGCTTGATCTGACATCCCCCGGCCACCGCATGATCCTCGGCGATCTTGAAGCCGTTCGTATGGCCAAGAATGTAAAAGACGTCGGGCGCATCCGCTTCGAAGTAGCCGCGCACGGCCAGACCGGTGCGCGCCATAGGATGCAGGGGAG
>JAZQXS010000187.1:0-8658 GCA_045633025.1 Eubacteriales bacterium
CGATCCAAAAAGGAGATCAGCGGGATGGCGATGACGGTAAAGATCACAAGTCCGATCAGGACAGCGATCATTCTCCGCTTGAGCCGACGGGTGGCTTCCTGCGCCTGACGGGACTGTTCTGCAAAATTTTGGGGCTCTTGATTCATAACGGCTCCTCACATTCTTGGCGTTGTGTATAGTATAGCATAATTTATGGCGGAACTCAAGAGGATTCTTTGTTTTTTTTATAAAATTTTCATGAATTCTCCGATACCCGTTGCAGGAATTCAAAAAATGTGGTATAATAATATGATTTAATTTTTATAGTACAGAGGTCTATCTTTATGAAGTATCTTGTTCTGATTCCCGACGGTATGGCCGACGAGCGCGTGGAGGCTCTCGGCAACCGCACTCCCATGGAAGCGGCCGTTAAGCCCTGCATGGATCATTTGGCTTCCCGCTCCACCGTTGGCCTCGTCTCCAACGTCCCCGCCGGCATGGTGCCCGAGAGCGACACCGCCAACATGGCCATCCTTTCCTTTGACCCTAAGGTCTACTCCCGCGGCCGCTCTCCTCTGGAGGCCATCAGCATGGGTCTGGAAATGGCTCCCGATGAGACCGCCTACCGCTGTAACGTGGTGACCCTCTCGGAGGAGGAGGATTACGATCATAAGGTCATGCTGGATCACAGCGCCGACGAGATCACCACAGCCGAGGCAGACGAGCTGATCAAGGCTCTGGAGGCTCATTTCGGCAACGATATGCGCCACTTCTACACCGGCGTCAGCTACCGTCACTGCATTCTTTGGAAGAACGGCAATGACACCTACGATTTCTCCCGTCCTCACGATATCATTGGACGCACCATCGCCGACTATCTCCCCAAGGAGGAGAACGGCGGCGGCGAGTTCTACCGTCTCATGAAGGAGAGCTACGAGATCCTCAACCATCATCCCGTCAACGAGGCGCGCCGCGCAAGAGGTCTCAAGCCCGCCAACTCGGCTTGGCTCTGGAGCCCCGGCAAGAAGCCCCGTTTACCTGATTTCACCGAGAAATGGGGCATCAGCGGTACCGTCATCTCGGCTGTGGATCTCATCAAGGGCATCGGTCTTTGCGCCGGCATGAAGTCCATCGACGTCGAGGGCGCCACCGGCAACGTCCACACCAACTACGACGGCAAGGCACAGGCCGCCATCCAAGCCTTCCGTGACGGCGCCGAGCTGGTCTACGTCCACGTGGAGGGACCCGACGAGTGCGGCCACCGCGCCGAGGTGGAAAACAAGGTGCTGTCGGTGGAGCTGATCGACCAAAAGATCCTGGCTCCCGTGTACGAGTATCTGAAGGATGCGGGCGAGCCCTTCAAGATCATGGTGCTCCCCGATCACCCCACCCCTCTGCGCATCCGTACCCACTCCATCGACCCCGTTCCCTTCTTCATCTACGATTCCACCGCTGAGGCTGCTGGCGTGACCTCCTTCTCGGAGGCGACCGCCGCCGAGACCGGCCTCTACATCCCCGCCGGACACACGCTCCTGGAGCGGTTGATCGTGCGGGATTGACGGAATGCCGTCGGAGATAGCCATTTATACATGAAAGGAGACCGTACTATGTCGGAAAGAACCGAAGCCGAACTGAACCAACCCGAGGAAGCCGCCCCCGAGGCCGCCCCCACAAAGGCCGCGTCTCCCAAGCCCACACCGGCCGCCGTGCTGTTTGATTTTCTGGAGATCGTTGTCTTCGCCGTATGCGCCACCATTCTGCTCTTCGCCCTGTTCTTCCGCGTTTGTCGGGTGGACGGAGACTCCATGCAGCATACCCTCCAAAACGGCGAGACCCTCATCACCTCCAATCTGTCCAAGATCGAGCCGGGCGATATCGTCATCTTCCACCAGACCAGCGCTGTCTACGACCGCTTCAACGAGGCGTTGGTCAAGCGCGTGATCGCTACGGAGGGGCAGACCATCCGCATCGACTACAAGGCCGGCGAGGTCTACGTCGACGGTGAGCTGCTCGACGAGCCCTACATCGCCCTCATGAGCCAATTCGGGAAATATACGGGCGTCTGGAGTCTCCCCCCTTCCATGCCCGGCTACGACCGCGAAACCAAAACCTTTGAAACCACCGTTCCCGCCGGTTGCTACTTCGTGATGGGTGACAACCGCAACAATTCCGCCGACAGCCGTTCCGTGGAGGTGGGCTTCGTGGATGCCCGCCGTATTTTGGGTAAGGCCGTGATCCGCCTCAACCCCTGGACGGTCTATCACTGAACAGGAGGGTCAACAATATCATGCCAAGCGAACACATCCAATGGTTTCCCGGCCACATGGCGAAGACCCGCCGTTTGATCACCGAGAACTTAAAGAACGTACACATCATCATCGAGGTGCTAGATGCCCGCGTACCCGTCAGCTCGCGCAACCCCGAGCTGCGGCAGATGACGGGGGATAAGCCCACCATCCTGCTCCTCAATAAGGCTTCCCTGGCCGACCCCGCCAAGAGCCGCGCCTTTATGAAGCACTACACCGATTCCCATACCGTCTGCCTCCTTTGCGACTGCGTGACGGGCGAGGGTCTGAACAAGCTCCCCGAGGCTATCCGCACGGTGCTGAAGGATCGGGTGGAGCGCTACGAGGAAAAGGGGCAGGCAGGCAGACGTCTGCGCGCCATGGTGGTGGGTGTCCCCAACGTGGGGAAATCCACCCTCATCAACCGCATGAGCGGCGGTATCAAGGCCAAGGCCGAAAACCGCCCCGGTGTGACCCGCAGCAAGCAATGGGTCTCCACGGGGATCGGCATTGATCTGCTGGATATGCCCGGCGTGCTTTGGCCGAAATTCAAGGATCAGTTCATCGCGGAGAATCTGGCCGCTACGGGAGCGATCCGCGATGATATTTTGGACATCGAGCATCTGGCGCTCAAGCTGGTCGAGCGTCTGCGGGATATGTATCCCCGCGAGCTGGCCGCCCGCTTCAAGCTCACCGACGCCGACGGCTGGCAGGCGCTCTCCAACGCCCAGCTTATCACCCTGATCGGCAAAAAGCGCGGTTGCCTCATCCCCGGCGGTCTGGTGGATAACGAGCGCGTCTCCAATCTGCTCATCGACGAGTTCCGCGCCGGCAAGCTCGGACGGCTGACCATCGACCGACTGCCCGAGGCCAAAAAGTCGACTCCTGCGCCCGAAAAGCCCGCCGAGTCAGAGCAGCCTGTATCCGCCGCAAATACCCCTGTCCAGGAGGATGACCATGCCGAGCTATGATCTGGAACGCGCCCTCAAGGACGAGGGCTACGCCGCCGTCTGCGGTGTGGACGAGGCGGGGAGAGGCCCCCTCTGCGGCTCTGTGGTGGCCGCCGCCTGTATTCTGCCCGATGGCTTGGATATCCCCGAGCTGAACGACTCCAAAAAGCTGACCCCCAAGAAGCGGGATATGCTCTTCGATCTCATTCGCGAAAAGGCCGTTGCCTACGGCATCGCCGAGGGCACGGTGGAGGAGATCAACGAGCTGAATATTCTGGAGGCCGATCTTCTGGCCATGCGCCGCGCCATCGACAGCATGAAGACCCCCGACGGGAAGCCCTATTCTGCCGATTTCGCCCTCATTGACGGCAATATCGACCGGGATTTTCAGATCCCCGCCCGCGCCGTGGTCAAGGGAGATTCCCTGTCCATGTCCATCGCCGCCGCCTCCATCCTGGCCAAGGTCACCCGTGACCGCATGTGCTTGGAAATGGATCAGGCCTACCCGCAGTACGGCATCGCCAAGCACAAGGGATACGGCACCAAGGAGCACATGAACGCCCTGCGGGAGTTCGGCCCCTCCCCCATCCACCGTAAAAAGTTCATCCGCTTTCTGGACGAGGGATCCACATGAGTACCACCGAAAGACAACGGCTGGGACGGCTGGGCGAGGATGCCGTTATGTCCCGCTACGCCCGTTCGGGATTTTCCTTGATAGCCAGAAACGTCCGTCAGTTCCCTAATGAGATCGATCTGATCCTGCAAAACGACACCTACCTGGTGTTCGTGGAGGTCAAGACCCGTCACGCTGTACCGGGCGCGCGCTCCAAGTACGGCCGCCCCTACGATGCCGTCAACAAGGCTAAGCGAGAGCGGGTGGTCGAGGCCGCCCAAGCCTATCTGCGGGCGAACCCCACCAAGCTACAGCCCCGTATCGACGTGGCGGAGGTCTACGTCAGCCGACGCGTCGACGGTTCCGACGAGGTGACCACGGTTCTCATCTTCCCCAACGCATTCGGCGCGCGATAGAAGAATGGAGCTTGCTATGAAATTATCCCTCTTTGACACGCACTGCGATACCGCCTACAATCTCTATCACCGCAACGCGCGTCTCGACTCCAACGATTGTTGTCATATCTCCTTGGAAAAGGCCGCCTGCTATGAGCGCTACGCCCAGTTCTACGCCGTCTGGTGCAACAAACGCCTGGACGACGAGGCCTGCTGGCAGGAATTTTTGCATATATCCGACTATTTTCGCGAGGAGCTGAAAAAGAACGCCGACCGAGCGGCGACCCCCGCCTCCTCCGCCGAGCTGGAAGCCGCCTTGAAGGACGGTAAGCACGCCGCCATCCTGGCGGTGGAGGATGCGCGTCTGACCGCGGGGAAGCCGGAGCGGTTGGACGAGCTGCGGGCGCGCGGCGTGCGGTATATGACCCTCATGTGGGGCGGAGATACCTGCATCGGCGGCTCGCATGACACGCAAAACGGCTTGACCGATTTGGGAAAGGCCGTAGCGCGCGGATGCTTTGAGCGGGGCATCATCCCCGATATCTCCCACGCCTCCGAGCAGGCCGTGGACGATCTTCTCCCCATCGCGCAGGAGTACGGAGCGCCCATCATCGCCTCCCACTCCAACGCCTACGCGGTCTATCCCCATACCCGCAACCTCCGCGACCGCCATTTTACCGCGATCCGCGAGCTGGGCGGTATCGTGGGGATCAGCCTGTGTCCCCAGCATCTGACCGATACTTCCCTGCGCCCCGCCGACGCAGAGGATGTCTGCCGTCACATCGAGCACTATCTCTCGCTGGGAGGCGAGGATGTGATCGGCTTCGGCGCCGACTGGGACGGAACCGACCTGCCGAACGGGATCGCCCATGTGGGAGAATTGACCCGCGTAGCCGAATACATGGCCGCTCACAACTATTCCGACGAACTGATCGAAAAGATCTTTTGGAAAAATACCTATCAATTCGTAATGAAAAATCTCTAAATCACAGGAGCATACCATCATGATGTACCAATCCACCCGCGATCCCGCGCACAAGAAGTACTCCGCCGCCGAAGTCATTAAAATGGGTCTGGCGCCCGACGGCGGTCTGTTCATCCCCGAGACCATTCCCACGCTGACCGCCGAGGAGCTCACCGCCCTGTGCGGCGACTCCTACCCCGTCCGCGCCGCCAAGATCCTCGGCAAGTTCCTGACCGACTACACCTACGAGGAGCTACTGTCCGATTGCGAGGCCGCCTACGCCGAGACATCCTTCCCCGGCGGCGCCGCGCCCTTGGTTCACGTGCACGACAGCATCTACTCCCTGGAGCTCTGGCACGGCCCCACCGCCGCCTTCAAGGATATGGCGCTCCAGATCATGCCCCGTCTGCTCTCCCGCGCTCTGGTCAAGACCGGCGAGACCCACGACGCCCTGATCCTGGTGGCCACCTCGGGCGACACCGGTAAGGCCGCTCTGGAGGGCTACAAGGACATCGACCGCATCAAGATCATGGTGTTCTACCCCGTAGACGGTGTCAGCCGCGTGCAGAAGCTTCAGATGGCCACCCAGACCGGCGAGAACGTCAACGTATGCGCCATCCGCGGTAACTTCGACGATGCCCAAACGGGTGTCAAGAAGATCTTCGGAGACGCCTCCATGGCCGAGGCGCTGGAGAAGAAGGGCTACGTGCTGTCCTCCGCCAACTCCATCAACTGGGGTCGTCTGGCTCCCCAGATCGTCTACTACGTTTCCGCCTACTGCGATCTTCTGAATGCTGGCAAGCTCGCCATGGGCGAGACCATGGACGTCTGCGTACCTACGGGTAACTTCGGCAACATCTTCGCGGGCTACATCGCCAAGCTGATGGGGCTGCCCGAACGCCACTTCGTCTGCGCCTCCAACAAGAACAACATTCTGACCGACTTCCTCCGCACCGGTACCTACGACCGTAACCGCGACTTCCACCTGACCATGTCCCCCTCCATGGACATTCTCATTTCCAGCAACCTGGAGCGTCTGCTCTGCCTGTCTGCGGGCGAGGAGCGCACCGCCGCCTACATGGAATCCCTCAAGCAGAACGGCGCCTACACGGTGGAGGCCGACGTCCTGGCCAAGATCACCGAGAATTTCTCGGGCTACTTTGCCGACGAGCAGGAGACCGCCAAGACCATCCGCGCTTACTTTGAGAAATACGGCTATCTGGCCGACACCCACACCGCCGTGGCGCTGTCCTGCGCCGAGCAGTACGTGGCCGGTTTGAACGCCGCCGACGTCCGCCCCATGGTGGTCGATTCCACCGCCAGCCCCTACAAGTTCGCGGCTGACGTGTACGAATCCCTTGGAAAGACGCAGCCCGCCGATCCTTTGGCCGCGCTGGATGAGCTGGCCGCCGCGACGAACACCGAGATCCCCTATCCGCTCCGCGGTCTCGGCGAGCGCGCCGTTCGCTTTGAGCAGGTCATCGACGCCGACGACATGCCCGCCGCCGTTCTGGATTGGTGCCGCTGATCAGACTTTTCGAAAAACGGCTGATCGAGAATTCGTATGATCTCATCACAAAAGGGGGATCTGTCCGAGGACATCTCCCCCTTCTGCTCTACCTGAGAAGGATAGACGGCAATCCGGTCAATCTGCGCTTCAGCCCTGCTTCATTTCGGTGTTGGGCTTGAAGGTAGCGCAGGCGGTGTCGCCCGAGGTGGAGGCATAGGCGGGGCCTACGGTGATCTCACCGGCCGTGCAACGGGATTCTCCGTCGTGGTACGCGCAGTTCTTTACGTCGCAGCAAACGCCCTTGATGTGATCGCAACACTTCTTGTCGTTCATTTCATATACCATCCTTATGATTTCCGCGGCTTGGCCGCCCTCCTATTATGAGCAGGGTATCGCTGTCCTATGCAGCTTTTCTGCAATTATTTGTTTTGAAAGGAGCCCGGTTTATGTCAGTTTTCGTCATCGGAGACCTGCACCTCTCCACCAATCAAGCAACGAACAAGTCCATGGAGAAATTCGGCCGCCGCTGGCTCGGCTACACCGAAAAGCTCCGTCGCAACTGGGAGGCGGTCGTAACCCCGGAGGACACGGTGGTCATTCCCGGAGATATCTCCTGGGCGATGAAGCTGGAGGAGGCGCTGTCGGATTTCCGCTTTTTGGAGTCCCTGCCGGGCAAAAAGCTCATTGGCAAGGGCAACCACGATTTCTGGTGGTCTACCGCCGCCAAGATGTCTGCTTTCTTCGAGGAAAATCAGATCCACTCGGTACAGATCCTCAACAACAACGCCTATCTGGTGGAAAACCGGGTTCTCTGCGGTACGCGGGGCTGGTTTCTGGACGAGCGCCAGCAGGTGACCGTCGGCTCGGTGGACTACGATAAGATCGTCAACCGCGAGGTCATCCGCTTGAAGCTCTCGCTGGACAGCGCGGCGGCTCTCCAACAAGCCTGCGAGCAGGAGCGCGGTTTTACCCCGCCCGTGTCGGTCTTTCTCCACTTCCCTCCCGTATGGCTGGATTTCGTCTGCCGCCCGTTCGTGGACACGCTCCACGCCTACGGCGACCCCGATTGCTATTTCGGCCATATCCACGGTGTGTACAACGCCCCCCGCGAGACCCTGTTCGAGGGGATCCGTATGCATCTCGTCTCGTCGGATGCTATGGATTTCACCCTCGCCCGCCTCCCTGCGGCGGAAATCTGACTTCGCCTCGTGTTGTTGTTCATATTGCACAAAAAGAAAAGCAGGAAAAGCCGTTACTTTTGTCGGGCGGCCTTCCGAAAAATTCCCAAAAGCTATTGACAAAAAACCAAAAAACAGATAAAATATACTATGAATGTAAGCGGGGATTCTATACCTTTTTGAGTATCCGTCCCCGAACAAAAGAAAGGAATCCACCACCATGAGTCTGATCAAAGCAGAAAAGGCCGAGAAGAGCGCATTCGTTCTGGAGTTCTCCGTAGATAAGGAGACTTTCGAGAAGGCCGTCAGCAAAGTTTACCGCAAGCAGGTCGGGAACATCAATATCCCCGGCTTCCGTAAGGGCAAGGCACCCCGTTCCGTCATCGAGCGTATGTACGGTAAGGGCGTTTTTTATGAGGATGCCGCAAACGACCTCCTGCCCGATGCCTATGAGGCAGCCCTGAACGAGTCCGGCGTGAAGCCCGTTGGCCGCGCTGAATTTGATATTCTGTCCATCGACGAAAACGGCATTGTGTTCTCCGCTACCGTTCCCGTTAAGCCCGCTGTCGAGATCGAGGGCTACAAGGGCATCGTGGCCGCCAAGGACGTGGCTCCCGTGTCCGACGTAGAGATCGAGAACGAGATCAAGGTCATCCGTGAGCGCAACTCCCGCGAGACCGAGGTCGAGGACGAGACTCCCGCCGCTATGGGCGACTCCACCAAGATCGACTTCGAAGGCTTCGTTGACGGTGTCGCTTTCGAGGGCGGCAAGGGCGAGGACTAC
>JAZQXS010000188.1:0-2229 GCA_045633025.1 Eubacteriales bacterium
GGGGGACCGCGATAGCGGTGGAAGGAGCCTGCGTGCCTTGGAATTTAGATTGACCTCATAATAACGCGCTCTCCCTCAGTCGCCCGCGGCAAGCCGCCGGCGCCAGCTC
This sequence comes from Eubacteriales bacterium, assembly GCA_045633025.1. Classification (GTDB taxonomy): domain Bacteria; phylum Bacillota; class Clostridia; order Oscillospirales; family CAG-272; genus CAMEON01. The sequence goes on from JAZQXS010000188.1 coordinate 110, forward strand.
CCTCCCGGAGGGGGCCTTTTTGTAAGGTTGTCTCAACAAAAAAACACCACCAAAGAAATTTCCTTGGTGGTGTTCGTGTTTTCTCCGCTAAGAATGCAGAGGCGACGATCCTCTTTTTTCGTTTTCAAGTAAACTGCGCGTTATACAGCGACGCATAGAACCCGCCCGCCGCTAAAAGCTGGTCGTGGGTGCCCGCCTCGGTCACCAGACCGTCGCGTACCACCAGAATGCGGTCAGCGTTCTTGACGGTGGAGAGACGGTGGGCGATGACGAAGCAGGTGCGCCCCTTCATCAGCTCGTAGAGCGCGTCCTGAATGAGCTTTTCGGTACGGCTGTCCACGTTGGAGGTGGCCTCGTCCAGAATCAGAATGGGGGCATCCGACAGCATGGCGCGGGCGATGGTGAGGAGCTGCTTCTGACCCTTGGAAATGTTGAGGCCGTCGTCGGACAGAACGGTCATGTAGCCGTCGGGCAAGGACTCAATGAAGTGGTGGATGTGCGCCGCCTTAGCCGCCTTCACCACGTCCTCCATGGTCGCTCCCTCGGTGCCGTAGACGATGTTGTCGTAGACCGTCCCGCAGAACAGCCAGGTGTCCTGCAGTACCATGGTGTAGGCGCGGCGCAGGCTGTCGCGGGTCAAGTCCGTGATCTCCTGCCCGTCCACCGTGATGCGGCCGCTCTGCTTGTCGTAGAAGCGCATGAGCAGATTGATAACCGTGGTCTTGCCCGCGCCCGTGGGGCCGACGATGGCGATGAGTTCGCCCTTGGCGGCGTGGAGATCCAGCCCGTGGAGGATCTCCTTCTCGGGAATGTAGCCGAATCGGACGTTGTCCATGTCCACGACCCCGCGGGTGTCGGTCAGTACCACGGCGTCGGGCTTGTCCGCAGGCTCGGCAGGCTCGTCCAGCAGGTTGAAAATACGTTCCGCCGCCGAGGCCGCCGACTGGAACTCGCTCAGGATGTTGGCGAACTCGTTGATGGGACCCGAGAACTTGCGGGAGTACTGCACGAAGGCGGATACGTCGCCCAGATTGATCATGAGCAGGGGGTGAAGCCCCGTGACGGTCAGGGTCATGAGGTAGAAGATACCGCCCAGCACCGTGATGAGCGTTAGGGACAGGTTGTTGACGAAGTTGACGGTGGGGCCGATGACCGAGCCCTGGTAGTCGGCGCGGTAGTAGGCCTCGCAGGCATCCCCGTTGTGGACGTCGAAGCGGGAGACGATCTCGGACTCGCCGTTGTAGGCCTTGATGGTGCGGTGACCCGACAGCATTTCCTCGGCGTAGCCGTTCAGCTCGCCCAGCATGGCCGAGCGTTTGCGGAACAGGGGGCGGATCTTCTTGGTCTTGTACCGCGTGAACAGGATGGACACGGGCACCGTGACGGCGAATACGCAGAGGAGCAGGGGAGAGATAATGAGCATCATGACAAGAGAGCCCACCACGGTGATGATGCTGGCGCAGATCTGCAAGAGATCGTGGGACAGGGAGGCGTTGACCGTGTCGATGTCGTAGGAGATGTGGGAAACGATCTCGCCCGTTTGGTGGGTGTCGAAGAAGCTCACGGGGAGCTCGGTCAGATGGGCAAAGACCTCCTTCCGCATGGTGTAGGAGATCCGTTGGCTGATCCAGGCCATCAGCACGGCCAGAATATAGGACATGACCGCCGACACGGCGTAGAAAATGATCAACAGGATGCAGTAGAGCTTGACGATCTCGAAGTCCACCGCGCCGGTGGCATCCGCCCCCCCGAAGGGGTCAATGGCGTTGATGACGATACCCGACAGCGCAGGCCCCGCCAGCGCCAGCAGGTTGGAGACCAGCATCATGACGAAGGCCAGAAGCATGGCCCACTTGTAGTGGAGCATGTAGCGCAGGACACGCCCCAATACCTGCGAGCGGCGCGCCTTGTCCATTTTTTCGTTTTGGGCGGCCTTGGGATCGTTGATGGAGCGTCCCATGCCTCGGTTCTGATTATTCAAGGATCGCACCTCCCATCTGCGACTCGGCAATTTCGCGGTAGACACCGCAGACTTGGTACAGCTCGTCGTGGGTGCCGCACCCGATGATCTCACCTTGATCCAGCACCAGAATGAGGTCGGCGTGCTTGATGGAGCTGAC
>JAZQXS010000189.1:0-5797 GCA_045633025.1 Eubacteriales bacterium
TTTCGTGAAGCGCCCACTCCGTGGGCAAACGGAAAAGATTCCGCCGATTTTTCGTGTGATGAATTTTTAGAGATTCCCTCTAAAATATCGATAAACTCGTAGGAGCGTTCTTTGAACGCCCCTACCAAACGTGATTATTCGTATCAATCATCAATATCCGTCAATTTCGATACGGTAGTCCCCAAAACCTCTGCTATGGTAAACAGGGTTTTCAACGACGGACAAAAATAACTACCCGGCCCCTCAAGCTGGGAAATATATCCGGAGGACAAATCACACGCTTCGGCCAATTCCTCCTGCGTCATGCCTTGCAACTTTCGATAATAGGCTATTTTCAAGCCGATCTTGATCAAATTCATTTTGTATTGGCTTTCATCCACGCGACCTTCCTCCTTTTCTTTTTAACCTTATAAATAATTATACCCTATTTACAATCAAATTGTTATATGGTATAATATAGGATATCATAGGTATTTTATAAGGATTCAAAGAACAACCATAAAGGAGGAGAAATGAAATTACTCATTATCGGTTCACGCAGTATTCTTGATTTTGACTTGACCCCCTATGTTCCGAAGGATACAGATATGATCATCAGCGGGGGAGCAGACGGTATTGATTCCATAGCAGAAGCCTACGCCGACAGTCATCGCTTATCCAAGCTGATCCTGCGGCCACAATACGCCAAATTCGGCCGCGCCGCCCCTCTCAGGCGTAACGAGGCCATGATCGAGCAGGCTGATCGGGTATTGGTCATATGGGATGGTGTTTCGAAAGGAACGCAATACTCGATTCAATACGCAAAAAAGAAACAGAAGGATCTCACGATTCTGTTATCGGATGGAACCCTTTTTCCAAAAAGTCCATAACCGTGATAGACTGCCCGACGGTCCAAACCGCGGGCACTCCTTTCTCATTTCAGAGATTCCCTTTACAGATACTTCTTCAGCGCGTCGATATGATTCTGCTCAAACTTTGCCCAATCGCGGCAGTATTCCGCCAGCTCCTCACAGCCCTCCTTGCCCTCGGCGTGATTGGCCAGTTTTTCGGCGGTGGTGATGGACATGGTAGCGCCCTCGATGAGCATTTCGGTGATGTGGCTGTTGGAGTTATCCATGGCGGTGTTCATAACGATCCCCGCGTGGGCGGCCATCCGCGCCATCATGCCCCGCTCTGCGGGCTCGGCGCCGTGATCCAGTAGGAATTGCTTGATCTTGCCGATGAGCTTTTCGTAGTAGCACATGGCGGCGGTCATATCGGTCTTGATGCGGTTATCCTCCACATGGGGCAGCATGTGCAGGTAGGAGTCGCATCCCATGGTCAGGTTCTTGTACATTTCCTCCGCCATCTTCTCGGCGGCGGGGGACAGGCGGGCAGACTCGCGGTTCTGCGCCACCTTGACCTCGGCGGTCACCACCTCGTCGGCGGTGGCCACGGGGGTCGCATGATCTGTCTTTTCCATCATGATTCGGAATATTCCTTTCAGTTTCATGAAGCGCTCCGCCGTGCGGATGCTTCTGCTCATAGTGTGCCTCCTTCCTCCCTTGATTTCTCGTGAATTTTTTTGGAAAAATTGCGCCATAGCCCCAAAAACATTTGACAAACGAACAGTTTCGTGCTATAATAATATGGATTATAGATTCTATGCGAAAGGAAGGTGTCCCCTATGGCTCTTGGCGTTCTGACAGACAGCGGCGCGCGCGTCTCGGTGATCGTACCCACCCGTTACCATGCCTACACCTCGGGCGTGAGCAAATATTCCCTGACGGCGGCGGCGGATTTTCTGGCGGATGCCGGCTTTGACGGGGCGGATCTCTCCTTGGATCAACCAGAGCCCGACGGCGACGGCGCGCTCCGCTCGGTGCTCTACGGCTTCGGCAACCGCGCCGCCGCCCGAGGTCTGAAGCTCCCCGTGTGCCATCTTCCCTTCTACATGCCCAGCCCCGATGACGCGGCCGCCATGGCGCGCTTTTCCCGCGAGATCGCGGCGGGTATACAGGGAGCGGCTATGTTGAAGATCCCCGAGGCGGTGATCCATCCCATCGTCCGCCATGGGAGTCAGCGCTCCCGCGAGGCTTGGCTGACCGAGAACAGGATCTTCCTGACGCCCCTGCGGGAATTGACCGAACGGTTGGAGATACGGCTCTGCGTGGAGAACATGGCGGGCAAGCCCTACGCCGCCCATCCCGCCGAGGCGGTCTACGGCAGCCGCGCCGCCGATCTGCTCATGCTGGCTGACCTTCTGGACGCGGATATCTGCTGGGATTTCGGCCACGCCAATCTGACGGGTCTCTGCCAATCCGCCGAGCTGGAGCAGCTTCGCGGGCGGGTACGGGTGCTCCACATCCACGACAACGACGGCGTCACGGACAGCCATCTCATTCCCTTCCAAGGCGGCTCAACCGCTGTCGATTGGACGGACGCCGCGGAGGGTCTGCGGCTCTGCGAATTTTTGGCGATTCCCGGACGGTGTCTGGACATGGAGCTCAAGACCTCCCATCTGCCCGCCGACAAGGCGCCCCGCTTGGAGCACGCCGCGAGAGCCATCCACGCGGCCAGGAGATTGGCCGGGATGATGTAGGGAAACCGAGGCTCTGCCCCCGTTCAGACCCATTATAAAAAAGAGTTCACCCCCAAAAAGAAAATATTATGATATAAGTACGGGTATAAACCCATAGAAAGGCAACGACTATGCAACTTTACAACTCCGCAACTCGCAAGAAGGAAGAATTCATCCCCCATGTGCCCGGCAAGGTGAGCATGTACACCTGCGGCCCCACGGTCTACCACTTCGCCCACATCGGTAACCTCCGTACCTACATGATGGAGGACGTGCTGGAGAAGTACCTCCGCTACGCCGGCTACGACGTCACCCGCGTCATGAACATCACCGACGTAGGCCACCTGTCCTCCGACGCCGACGAGGGCGAAGACAAGATGCTCAAGGGCGCCCGCCGCGAGAAGAAAACGGTCATGGAGATCGCCAAGTTCTACACCGACGCCTTCTTCGCCGACTGCGAGAAGCTCAACATCAAGACCCCCGACGTGGTTCAGCCCGCCACGGGCTGTATCGACGAGTACATCCACCTCATCGAGACGCTGATCGAGAAGGACTACGCCTACGAGGCGGGCGGCAACATCTACTTCGACACCGCCAAGCTGGAAAAGTACTACGTCTTCAACGATTTCCAGGAGGAGGATCTGGAGGTCGGCGTCCGTGAGGGCGTAGAGGCTGATGACAACAAGCGCAACAAGGCCGACTTCGTGCTGTGGTTCACCAAGTCCAAGTTCGACGACCAGGAGCTCAAGTGGCCCTCTCCTTGGGGCGTGGGCTATCCCGGCTGGCACATCGAGTGCTCGGGTATCTCCATGAAGTATCTGGGTGAGTACCTGGATATCCACTGCGGCGGTATCGACAATGCATTCCCCCACCACACCAACGAAATTGCCCAGTCCGAGGCGTATATCGGCCATCCCTGGTGCAAATACTGGGTACACGTCCTGCATCTGAACACCACGGGCGGCAAGATGTCCAAGTCCAAGGGCGAGTTTTTGACCGTTTCCCTCTTGGAGGAGAAGGGCTACGATCCCATGGTCTACCGCTTCTTCTGCCTCCAGTCCCACTACCGCAAATCCCTGGTCTTCTCCTGGGAGAACATGGACAACGCCGCCGTGGCCTACAACAAGCTGATTGCCCGCGTGGCCGCGCTGAACCCCAACTCGGGCGAGGCTGCGGACGAGGCGGCCGCCGCCACCCTCAAGGAAGGCTTCGTCAAAGCGCTGGACAACGATCTGAACACCTCCCTGGCCGTCACCGCCCTCTACGACGTGCTGAAGGCCAAGGTAAACGACGCCACCAAGCTCTTCGTACTGGCTGACTTCGACACGGTTCTGTCCATCGGTCTGTTGGATCGCGCCGCTACCCTGCGGGATAAGCAGGCCGCTGAAAAGGCCGCCGCTGAGGCCGCCAAGCGCGCCGCCGCCGAGGCAGAAGCCGCCGCTGCCGCCGCCGATCCCTTCGTGGCCGAGATCCTCGCCGCCATCGAGGCGCGCAAGGCCGCCAAGAAGGCCAAGAACTTCGCCGAGGCCGACCGCATCCGCGACGAGCTGGCGGCCAAGGGCGTCACCTTGATCGATACCGCGCAAGGCACCACCTACAAGATCAACTAAAAAGGAATCACCATGCTGGAATTTCTGAAAAAACACAAGAGCGTTATCCTGTATATCATCTTCGGCGGTATGACCACGGTGGTGGATTGGAGCATCTCCTTCCTGCTCTACTACCTGTGGGGGGACGCCATCGAGGCTACCCCCGTTCTGCTCCACGGAGCCAACGTCATCGCCTGGATTGCCGCCGTGGCTTTTGCCTACGTCACCAACCGCATCTGGGTCTTCGAGAGCAAACGGCGCGGATTCCTCCCCATCATCTGCGAGATCGCCGCGTTTGCGAGCGGACGGGTACTGACCCTGCTGTTGCAGGAGGCCATCATGGGTGTGTTCTGCACCTGGCTGGGCTTCAACGAGTATCTGTTCAAGATCATCGCCGCCGTTTTGGTCGTGATCCTCAACTACTTCATCAGCAAGCTGTTTGTGTTCCGTAAAACACGTCGGGAGACCGACCGTCGGGAGACCGACCGTCAGGAAACGCAAGCCGATACGAAAAAACAGGCATGAAACAGTTTTGGGAAAAGCACCGTGAGATTCTCGCGTATCTCGCCTTTGGTTTGATCTCCATAGCCGTGGGGCTTTCCTCCTACCTGCTGGTCTTCGCCGCGGCGGAGCATTGGCTTCACGTTTCCATGACCGACAAGACCGCTCCCGCCTATGGCTTGACCTACGTATCCGCTCAGGTCGTTCAATGGATCATGGTGGTGCTGGTCACCTTCTACACCAACCGCCGCTGGGTCTTCCCCCAGGCCTCCCGCAATCGCCGTTCCCTGTGGCGGCAGTTGGCGTGGTTCTCCATGTCCCGTTTGTTTACGTTCGCGCTGGATCTGACCGCCACATATGGCGTCATTCATCTGCTCGGCCTATGGTTGACCCCCGACAACGCCCCCGTGCTCCTGGGGCTCAAGCTGGACGCGGAGCTATGGGCTAAGATCCTCGTATCCATCTTCATCATTGTTCTCAATTATTTCATCAGTAAGCTTCTCGTCTTCAGGAAGAAGAAGCAATAGATTTCCCCAAGAAAGGCAATATCATGCAGAATTTAGGTTACTACAACGGTAAGATCGGAGCCCTCGACGAGTTGACGGTTCCCTTCAACGACCGGGTTCATTTTTTCGGTGACGGTGTCTACGAGGCAACCTTCACCCGCAACCACAAGGTCTTTGCGCTGGAGGAGCACATCGACCGTTTCTACCGCAGTGCGGCCATGGTGGACATCAAGATTCCCCACGAGAAGGCCGAGCTGGCCGCCCTCATCCGCGACCTGGTGGCCAAGGTGGACTCCCCCGAGCAGCAGGTCTACTTCCAGGTGACCCGCGGCACCCAGCCCCGCAACCACACCTATCCCGAGGATATGGTGGGGAACTTCTGGGTCGTGCTCAAGCCCATGCCCATCAAGGACATCGGTATGGAGGTCAAGGCCATCACCCGCGAGGATATCCGCTTCCACCAGTGCCACATCAAGACCCTGAACCTCCTGCCTGCCGTCATGTACAGCCAGGAGGCCGCCCGCGCGGGGGTCTACGAGACCATTCTCTACCGCAAGCCCGACCGCGTGACCGAGTGCTCCCACTCCAACGTCCACATCATCAATGAGAAGGGCGAGTTCCAGACCGCCCCTCTGGATAAC
>JAZQXS010000190.1:0-17251 GCA_045633025.1 Eubacteriales bacterium
TACATCCATAGCCGCCCCCGTCTCTGCCCGCAGTGCAGAAGCCGCGGAAGCTGTGAATTCTCTGCAAGCCCGCACAGCCGACTCCCGCGCGGCCTCCAAGGTCTACTATCCCTACCCCGCGGGAGCCATGGCGGTGACCCTGTACAAGGACGGCAAGCAGGTGCTTAAGGGGCACGTGGCCGACATCGGCGGTACGGTGTACGTACCCGTTCAGCGCTTTGCCGATCTCTTCGGAAGCTTCCGCACGGTCTACACCGAGGCCACAGAGCAGGTGGTGATCACGGGAAGCAACCTGTCCATTACGGTCAGGGTGGGCGACCCCTACATTACGGTCAACGAGCGCATTTTCTACACCGGCAAAAAGGTACTCAGCCTGGGCGGTTGGATCTTCGTTCCTCTGACCTCCATGTGCAAGGCGATGGGCGCCTCCGTGACCATTCGCCAGGGCTACTACGACGCCTTCATCACCTCGGGCAATCCCGCCGGAGTCGCCTGGGCGTCAGAGTACTATGATTCCACCGATCTTTACTGGCTCTCCCGTATCATTTCGGCGGAGGCCAAAGGCGAGCCCTTCACGGGACAGATCGCCGTGGGAAACGTGGTTCTCAATCGCGTGCGGAGCAGTCAGTTCCCGAATACGGTCAAAAACGTCATTTTTGACACCAAATACGGAATCCAGTTTTCCCCCGTATCCAGCGGAACCATTTACAGCCAACCCACCGCCTCTGCCGTCCGCGCCGCCAAGATCTGTCTGGAGGGATATTCCCTGTCCTCAAGGATCCTCTATTTCTATAATCCCAGGATCGCTTCCTCCACCTGGATCGGAAATACGAGACCCTACATCATGACCATCGGGAATCATAAATTTTATGGATGATACGATTTGAAAAATAATACTAATCTCTATGATTCAAGGGAACGCAGGCTCCCTCACCCGCCTACGGCGGGAGCTCCCTCCCGGAAGAAGCCGAAGGGTGACGGTCTCCACCTATGGTAGGGCCCCCTCCGGGAGGGGGCTGGCACGCGTAGCGTGACCGGGGGAGAATGCGGGCTTATAAGGTGAAGGCTATCATTCAATCAATGTCTCTGTCAGAGAATAGTATAAAAAGGGGCTCTGCCCCGCGTAACCCCTTCCCAAAGGAAGGGGTTACGAATTTCAAAAACTTCATTTTTCTTGAAGAGGGCATCCCCTCATTGAAACCTCCCGTTTCTGTAACGGATTTTGACGATTCCTTCCGCCGTGTATACGAAAAATTCGTAGTTCCCTTCCCGTTTCAGCCCGCGGAACACGCAGACCCGAAAGTCTCCGTCGTGTCGGATGGGTTCGGAACGGCTTTCCCAATACTCCTCGATCCACAAAGCATCCGAGATCTCCAGGGTCAACATACCGCCGCCCCGCGCGCAAACCACGGGCGTGCTGTTCCCGCCTTGAAACAGAAACCGCACCGCGTATTCACCGTCAAAAACGGACGTCTCCTGACAGCCCACGTAGGTCGGGAAAATCTCCCCGCTCTCTTCACCGCTTTCGGTTTCCAAAGACGTGTCGTCCCCCTCGGCTGTGCATACCTCGGTTTCCAAATCCTTGTCGTCGCTGCTCTCTGTGGTAAACTCTTTGCTTTCTTCGCGCTCCGGGCTTTCCTCGAGCGCATTTTTCACAGCCAACGGAACACGGCATATTTCGCCGTCGGCGCCCATATAGTAAATTCCGCCTCCGTCGGACTCCTCTACATACAGCCGTACCGCGGGCTCGCCTCCGCATGTTTCACGCTCCGCAGATAGCGTCACCCGTAAAAGCCGCGTATCCGTCTCGGTATCCCCCCTCGGAGGGGATCCGTCCAGCAGGATTTTCATATCTGTCCCGCTCTGAACTGCGGTGAGAGTCATTCCCTCCACGCCCACGTCGGCGGTCACCTCTGCGACCCATCCGTCGGGCAATCGCAGGGACAGCAGGAAGGCTACCGGCCGACCATTCCCGATCGCATACAACGGAACCGACGAATAAATATGCGCCTCCCATTCACAAGGCGACGACATTGGTTCGGGCAGGGCGCATACATACACGGTATCCGGCAGAGCGATCTCCGAGGCGATATCATGCGGCGTATCCGCGGCAGCGCTTTGCAAGATTCCCATCATAGCCAACAGCGCCGCGCAGAATATCGCCGCGCACCGATATTTCGGTCTTCTCTTAAACATAACATTTATAAACATGATATTATAATATTAACGCTACGTTTTATGTATGATAGAAAAATCTCCTTTTTGTTGCTTTTCATTCTCAACAAGAAGGAGATTTTTCTATATAGCAAATTTCCGCGCTTCGGCTCTGAGCCGAAAATACCGAAAATCGGCCTCAGCAGCTCGGGCTATCCAGGTACCAATTTCCGTTTTCGTATACGAACGCGAGGTACACCGTCACCCATTCATCGGGTCTGCTTTCGGTATAGGAGGGAACGGCAACCCGAATGCGGGTCGCATTGGAGGGCTCGACGATCTCCATAGCCGCGTAATCGTACACCCGTGTCCCCTTTACCAGCGCGTCCACGTAGCGGCTCTGGTACAAGTACCGCTCATCCTCGTGGTAACGGGCGGGAAGCGCCACCGACATACCGCTGTCGGCGTAGCCCGTAAACAGAGTCTCGTTGAGAGATTCACGGTATTCGGCGCTGTATACCGCCGCCATAGCGTTCTGCATGGCCGCGATGGTACTGAATTTGGTGTAGGGCGTGACGTACTCCATACCGTCGTCGTTCACGCCGTAGTAGCGGTGAACCAGCTCGTCCTCCTCAGAGCCGCGAGGGTATACGGGAAGTCCCGCGCCGAACAGGAGCACGTTCACCTCATGGGAGGCCTCGATCACGGTCACCAGGCGGTCGTACACGTCCTCCAGCGCGGGGGGAGGCCCCCCCGCATTGCAGGAAGAAGCAAAGCAGGGAAGCATTCCGCACAATATCAGCAGGGCAAGCAGGGAAGCAATCCTTTTTTTCATGGTTTATTCCTCATCCTCGGATTCTGCAAGAGTCTCGGTCAATTCTATATCCTCGGGGGAGATCAGCTCGATCTCACCGTCGGAATCCCCAAGCAGGGAAACGTTCTCGCCGTCCTCATCCTCTGCATCGTCCTTTTCCTCTCTGGCGACCACGGTGAAGTTGGCCACGTACTGATCCTCAGGCAGGCGCATGACGATAACACCGCCCGCACTGCGGGACAGAACCGAGAGATCCGAGGCAGGGGTACGGATGATGGTACCCTGATCGGTGATCATCATGAGATCCTCCTCCCCGTGAACAGCGGCGATACCCGCCAGAAGTCCTGTCTTCTCGGTGATATTCTGGCAACGGACGCCGAATCCGCCGCGGTTGGCCATGGTACGGAAGTCATCGAAGGGCGAGCGCTTACCGAAGCCGCGCTCGGTAACGGTCACCAGGTGCTTATCGTCGTCCACCACGACGGCACCGACCACGCGGTCGCGGCCGTCGTCGCCCTCGCGCAGAGCGATACCCCGGACACCGCGGGCAGAACGACCCATGCAACGGACGTTATTCTCGTCGAATCGAACCGCGTTACCGGCGGCGGTGGCGATGATGATATCGCTCTCACCCAGGGTATGGAGCACGTAGAGCAGCTCGTCGCCCTCGTCCAGAGTAATAGCGATCTTACCGCCCTTACGCTGGTACTCAAACTCGGAGAGCAGCGTGCGCTTGATGACGCCGTTTCGGGTCACCATGACCAGGTATTCGCCCTCGTTGAAGCCGCTCACGGCGATCATAGAGGTGATCTTCTCCCCCTCGGTGAGCTGGAGCAGGTTGACCACGTTGGTGCCCTTAGCGGTACGAGAGGCCTCGGGGATCTGGAATCCGCGGATGCACTGCACCTTACCGGTGTTGGTGAACATCATCACGGTGGAGTGGGAGTGGACGGAAACCACCTTTTCGATGTAGTCCTCCTCCTTGGTGGCCATACCCATAATGCCCTTACCGCCGCGGCGCTGGGCGGAGTAGACCTCGGTTGCCTGGCGCTTGATGTAGCCGGCGTGGGTCAGGGTCAGGACGCAGTTCTGCTTTTCCACCAGATCCTCGTCGATGATCTCATTGGCCACAGCCTCAATGCGGGTACGGCGGGGCTGGGCGTAGCGGGTCTTGATATCCAGCATTTCGTCCTTGATGATCTGCTTGATACGGTTGATATCCCCCAGAATCTCGCGGTATTCCTTGATAGCGGCGTGGAGATCCGACAGACGATCCTCGATCTTCTTGCGCTCCAGGCCGGACAGACGACCCAGGGTAAGGGATACGATGGCCTGCGCCTGCTCCTCGGAGAGGCCGGGGTTCTCATCGGCGGCGAATTCGGCCAGATCCAGCGTGTCGCCGGTACGAACGGGGCCGTGGAAGCGCTTCATCAGGTTTACCTTGGCGGTGGGCGTATCGGGGGAGGAGCGGATGATGGAGATGACCTCGTCAATATTATCCAGCGCCAGCTTGTAGCCCTCGTAAATATGAGCGTCGCGGAGGGCGGCGGCCAGGTCGTATTTGACGCGGTTGGTGATGACCGACTCCTGATGCTGGATGTAGTAGTCCAGAATCTGCGCCAGGTTCAGCACCTTGGGCTCGTTTTTGACGATGGCCAGCATATTGACGGCGCAGGTATCCTGGAGCTGGGTATACCGATAGAGCTGATTGAGCAAGACGTTGCCGTTGGCCTCCCGCTTGTAGTCAATGACGATGCGCATACCCTTGCGGTCGGACTCGTCGCGAAGCTCAGTGATGCCTTCGATGCGCTTGTCCTTGACCAGTCCGCCGATGGCGGCGCAGAGCATACTCTTATTGACACCGTAGGGGATCTCGGTAATGATGATCTGCCGCTTATCCTCGTCCACGTCAGCGGTAGCGCGCACCATAATATGACCCTTACCCGTCAGGTAGGCCTCCTTGATGCCGTTCGTGCCGTAGATGGTACCGTAGGTAGGAAAGTCGGGCCCCTGAATGAACTGCATGAGGTCAAGGATCTCACAGTCGGGATGATCCATACGGTAGACCGTCGCGTCGATGACCTCGCCCAGATTATGGGTGGGGATATTGGTTGCCATACCCACGGCAATACCCATGGAGCCGTTGACCAGCAGGTTGGGGAAGCGGGAGGGAAGCACCTCGGGCTCCTTCAAACTGTTGTCAAAGTTGGGCACCATGTTGACCACGTTCTTGTCCATGTCCCGCACCATTTCGGCGGCGATCTTTTCCATGCGTGCCTCGGTGTATCGGTAAGCCGCAGGCGGGTCGCCGTCCACCGAACCGAAGTTACCCTGACCCTCGATCAAAGGATGCAGCATGTAGAAGGGCTGCGCCAGGTGTACCATGGTACCGTACACCGAGCTGTCGCCGTGAGGATGGTAGCGACCCAGCACCGCGCCGACGGTGGTAGCCGACTTACGGAAGGGCTTATCGTGGGTCAGGTGATCCTCGTACATGGTATACAGCACGCGGCGCTGACCCGGCTTCATACCGTCGCGTACGTCGGGCAGGGCGCGGGAAATGATGACGGACATGGAATACTCGATGAAGGATTTCTTCACCTCATGCTCCATATTCACGTCAACGACCTTTTGATTTTCAAAGAGTATGCTTTCGTTTTCGCGTTGCAGCTCTCTTTCTTTTTTCTTGCTCATATTTATGACCTTTCTTTAGGTGAGGTATCTTTTTATGTTATGGGAACCGCATTATTTCGGCTCCAGTAATTTCATCTCTCCCCGGAGCATACCGTATACCGGAGCGGAGAAGACCACCGTCCATATCCAGGCGGGAATGATCCCCCGCAGAACCCAGACAGGGGGCGGCAGAGCGCCCAGCTCCAGGTAGGCCTGTCCGATGGCGAACAGACATTTCAGCCCGCCCCCCGCCACCGAAAATATCATGAAGGAGGGGAGATTATGAGCCAATCTGCGGCGGCCTACGGTACCGGACAGGTATCCGCAGAGGAAGTACAGAAGGGGGAGAACCATCATGCCGTACACGGCGGTATCCAGACTCACGGCATCGGACAGCCAGCCGCAGAGAAGTCCCGCGATGCCGCCCTCCCGTTCGCCGAAGAGGAAGCCGACCGCCATGGAAAACAGGAGTCCCAGGGCAGGGGCGCCGCAGGCGCCGCGAAAGATGGAGCCCGGCAGGGGCAGGGGTAGCCGGCCGCACACCGTGGTTTCCAGAGCGAGCATCATGCCGCCTGTCAGAAACAGAACCAGGATCAGCTTGATCTGCTCCAAAAGAACCCGCCGCCCCGAGCCTACCGCGTGATAGCGGATGGATCGTTTTTGCGCTCTCATGGGGAAGCCTCCCCGGCGCCGCTCTCATGCTCTGCGTCCCGATCGTGCGTGTAGGCGGTCAAAATCGCCACCTCGTTCAGCTTGGCGAAATCCGTGAAGGGAGCCACCACAGCCTCGGTGGTGCGGCTGTACGGGTTGGAGGAAACGGATTCCACCCGCCCGATGGGGATACCGTAGGGGTACACGCTCCCGTGTCCGCTGGTGACCACGATATCCTCGGCCTGCACGTCGGCATCCTCGGCCAAATACCGCAGAACCGCCCGTCCGTCGTGAACGGCGGCGTGGTCTCCCTCGCAGAGTCCCCGCTCGGAGGCGCGGGTGGTGACAGCGCCCACCGACACCGACGTATCCAGAATGGTGGAGACACGGCAATGGTGGGTGTGAACCTCCACCACCACGCCCACCAGCCCCTCGGTGGTGACCACGGGCATCCCCGCCTCCACGCCCGAGGCTGAGCCTCGGTTCAGGGTGATCTCAGTAACGTACCCGCCGCTGTCCCCCAGCGAGGAGGCCGAGGCGATCACCGAAGCGACGCACAGGGAAAAGTCCCCGTGCTCCTCCTTCATGGACAGGTAGCGGTACAGCCGGGCGTTCTCATCCGCGAGGATCTCGGCGTCCAGAATTTGTTGCTTCAAGGCGTCGTTTTCCGCCTGTAATTCCTCCACCTGCCGTCGGAGCTCCCGCATATCCGTTAAGTAGGAGCCAAATCCCTCCACGGCGTCTCCCACCCGATCCGTCAGCCATTGAAACGGGTAGATCACGGTGGAGCCTACGTCCCGCAGGAGAGATCCCCACCCCATGACTGCGAATACGCCTGTGAACAGCGCGACCGCCAGAGCAAAGCTCAGACATACCAGAAAAAATTTCTGTTTGATGGGGTTCACCTCCTTGCATCCGGAAAAATACGTTTTTTCGTTGTATGATATGGCTTTTGGGGAAATTTACGGCTGTAAGACTGCACAAATGTCGCGCCTTTGTCGCTGTGGAAAAGCGTTTGTCATCGCAAAATATCCTTTTCGGGGGAAATTTGCAGGCTTTTCCACATTTATCAACAGTGGCCCGCGAGGTTGTCCACGGCTTTTACGCCGTTTCTCCACAGGTTTTTCAAACAGGAAATCCCTTTTGTTTTCAACAGTTTTTCCTTTTTTCTCCACAACCGCCCGATAGATTTCCACAGAGTTTTCAACACGATGTGGAAAACTGACCTGTTATTTTGGCAAGGTTCATGTCATCCCACTGCGTTTGTCATAGGAACGGATGACTTTTCTATGACAAACCCATGACATTTCTCGTCTTTTCATTTGTCATCCCGACAAAATCACGCGTTTCCTCTGTCTTTTTGGTGCTTTTTTCTGTGATTTTCGTCAAAAATTTTCGCGCTTCCAATGAAGCCGCGGTTTTCCACACACCTTTTCCACAGGGTGTGGGAAACCCTTGTGGAAAAGTGCGAAGAGGCTGTGAGGAAAGACGTGCCTTCGATCCTCAATCAGAATCTTGAAAGCGAATCCGTTCTCACGCTCTTTCAATATCCCAGTGGGAAGGGCCCCACGGTGAATGCTAAAATCCTTCCGGCAAACAGAAAGTCCAAACACAAAATGATATTGTTTTTTAAGTTTTGGGGATTCTTAAGGGACTCGCAAACTTCGCCGAAGGCGAATTTGCACCGAGCAACGCGAGGAGGTTTTCAAAAGATCCTTGAGTCGCCGAAGGCATCGCTCCCCATCAAATATCCAGATTTTCGGCAAACTTAGCGTTCTGCTCAATGAAGACGCGGCGAGGCTCCACCTTGTCACCCATGAGCAGGGAGAACATGGCGTCGCAGGCCATGGCATCCTCAATGGTGACCTTCAGCAGGGTGCGGGTGGCGGGATCCATGGTAGTCTCCCAGAGCTGGTCGGCGTTCATCTCACCAAGACCCTTGTAGCGGCTGGCCTCGATGTTGTGGCCGCCCATCTCGGCAATGATCTGATCCCGCTCCTCGTCCGAGAAGGCGTAGCGGGCATCATCGTTGTTCTTGCTGTTCTTCTTGGCGATCTTGTAAAGAGGCGGCTGGGCAAAGTAGACGTGTCCCTCGTCAATGAGCTGGCGCATGTGGCGGAACAGGAAGGTCAGAATGAGGATACGGATATGGGAACCGTCCACGTCGGCATCCGCCATAATGATGATCTTACCGTAGCGGAGCTTATTGATGTCGAATTCCTCGCCGATGCCGCAGCCGATGGCCTGGATGATGGGCAGGAGGGAGGGGTTGCCGTAGACCTTGTCCAAGCGGGTCTTTTCCACGTTCAGAACCTTACCGCGCAGGGGCAGGATGGCCTGGAAGCGGGAATTTCGTCCCGTCTTGGCGGAGCCGCCTGCGGAGTCTCCCTCCACCAGGTACAGCTCAGTCAGCTCTGCGTTGCGCTCGTGGCAATCCGCCAGCTTACCCGGCAGGGAGGATCCCTCGGACAGGGCGGTGCGTCTGGTGGCCTCTCTGGCCTTTCTGGCGGCCTCTCTGGCGCGGGAAGCGGCCAGAGCCTTATCGATGATGGCGCGGCCGACTTGGGGGTTCTCTTCGAAGAATTCGGCCAATTTGGTGGTCACGGTATTCTCCACCAAGGTACGGATCTCGGAGTTACCCAGCTTTGCCTTGGTCTGGCTCTCGAACTGGGCGTTCTCCAGCTTGACCGACACGATGGCGCAAAGACCCTCGCGGACGTCCTCGCCCGACAGGTTCTTATCGCTGTCCTTGAGCACGCCCGCCTTACGGCCGTACTCGTTGATGGCGCGGGTCAGACCCGAGCGGAAGCCCGTCTCATGGGTACCGCCCTCGATGGTGTTCATGTTGTTGGCGAAGGTCTGCACCATTTCCTCGTAGCTGTCGTTGTACTGCATGGCGATCTCGGCGATGCTGGTGCCCTTCTCGCCCTTCATGTAGATGACCTTATCGTGTACGGGGTCGGCGTGCTTATTCTCGGTGAGGAAGGTGACGAAGGAGCGAATACCGCCCTCAAAGCAGAGGTCGTCCTCGGGGAAATTGCCCTCCTCGTCGGTTGTTCTCTCGTCTCGCAGGACGATGCGTACGCCCGCGTTGAGGAAGGACTGCTCACGCAGTCTGCGGAGCAGGGTCTCATAATCGAACACCGTCTCCTCAAAGATGGTGGGGTCGGGCTTAAAGGTGACCTTCACACCGTGAGGACGGTCGGGGGACTCTCCCTCGCACTTGAAGGGGCGGGCTACGTGGCCGCGCTCAAACCGCTCGGTGTAGTGGAGGCCGCCCACGGCGTCGTCCAGCTCCACCCACTCGGACAGCGCGTTGACAACGGATGCGCCCACGCCGTGCAGACCGCCGGCGATCTTATAGCCGCCGCCGCCGAATTTACCGCCCGCATGGAGGATGGTGTAGACCACCTCGGGGGTGGGTATACCCTCCTTGGGGTGCATACCGGCGGGGATACCGCGGCCGTTGTCGGTGACGGTTACGCTGTTGTCGGGGTTGATGACCACCTCGATCTTATCGCAAAAGCCCGCCAGCGCCTCGTCGATGGAGTTGTCCACGATCTCATAGACCAGATGGTGCAGACCGCGGATGGACGTGGTACCGATATACATACCCGGGCGCTTTCGAACCGCTTCCAGGCCTTCCAATACCTGTATCTGATTCTCGTCATATTTGACTTCTTCTTCAACCTGATTTACAACTTGATTCTCAATGTCAGCCATTTTTATCATTCCTTTTCTTGGGATAGGAGGGGGAGGGGAACGCCAGGGCTCTGCCCTGAACCCGCTTAAGTCCCCTTTGAAAAGGGTACTTAAGAATCCCCTAAACTTTTAAAAAACATTTATGTGTATGTATTTACTTGCTGTTTGACGGCAACCTCTTGCATTCACCGTGGGGTCCTTCCCACTGGGTTATTTGGGGAACGGGGGAGCGCGGAGAACGATAACGCATCTCCGTTCTCCCAACTCGCCCGCAGGGCGAATTTCACTCTCGCAAAGCGAGAATTTCACGCACCGCAGGTGCATTTCACTCGCCGAAGGCGTATTTCACTGCGAAGCAACCTACGCTTCCTCGCCGTCCTTCATACGCCCGCAGAGAGCCGACGTGGAGAGCTGGGAAAAATAAATTTTATACTGTCCGTCCAATCGATCCCGGTAGAGAACGAAGGACTTGGGGATCTCTTCGTTTGCCGCCGAAACAAGCTCCTTTTTCTGAGCCTCGGATAGGTATTTTCTCGTGATCCAGGAGGTGGTGGTACGGTCGGCGTCAAAGATACCGACGATGTCCCGCTCCCGGATATTGATCTGGTTTCCGATATGCAAATACATCCGTCACACCTCCTTGGGGGTATAGATTCCGTCTTTGACCCGTATCAACCGAACGACCCCGCCAAAATCGGCGGCGGCGGGGTCGCAGGCGGTCATGATCACCTGCCGTCCCTGCATTTCACGCACAAGGTAATCTCTGCGGTGGGCATCCAGCTCGGAGAGGACGTCGTCAAAGAGGAATACCGGCATATCTCCGCCGGATTCTCCCGCTGAGATCCATCCCTCCGCCAGCTTCATGGCCAGCGCCAGGGAGCGCTGTTGCCCCTGAGAGGCGTACAGACGGGCAGGACGGCCGTTCAGGGTGATACGGATATCATCCTTGTGAACGCCCCACAACGTGGCTCCTGCGCCGATCTCGCGCTCGTGGCGGGTGGTCAGAAGCTCCAGGTAGCGCCGCTCTAAGCGTGATACGTCCTCGTACAAGGCGGGGTCGGTGCCGTTTTCCGCCAGCCACTCGCTCCCCAGCGTGGGGATATAGGTGATTTCGGGCAGCTCGTCTCCACTCTCGTATTTCTTCATCATGTCGGCAAAGCAGACGCGCACATGCTCGTTTACCTGCCTTACGTAGCGCGCGCGGTGCACCGTGACCGCCGCCGCCTCCTTGGCCAGCATAGCCGACCACATGGGCTCTGTGGCGCGAAAGGTGGCCATATCCTCGGGCGCGTGCTTGAGCAGGGCGTTGCGCTCCTTGAGGACGTGGTTGTACCGCTGGAGAGCCTGAAGATACAGGGGGCGGAGCTGGGACAGGGCGACGTTGAGGTAGTTACGCCGCAGCTCGGGGCCGCCCTGAATGAGGGATAGGTGCTCGGGGCAGAACAGCACCACCCGAAAGGCGCCCACCATCTCCGACATTTTACTCACCTTCAGCCCGTTCTGCTCCACCGCCCGGCGGGCTCGTCCCGCAAACAGGCGCATGGATATGCTTTGGGCGCGGAGGGAGTCCCGGAATCGGTTGACCACCAGGGCGGAGGGCTGACCGAAGCGGATCAGCTCCGCCTCCTTCGCGGGGCGGAAGCTCTTGCCCAGCGCAGTGAAGTAGATCGCCTCCAAAAGATTGGTCTTTCCCTGGGCGTTGTCACCGTGAAGCAGGTTCACACCCTCTCCGAAGCTGACCGAAGCCGCCTCAATATTGCGAAAATTCTCAATCTCTATGCCATTACAAACCGTTTCGATCACCTTCTTTCATGGGGAACGCCAGGGGCTCTGCCCCTGGACCCCGCTTAAACCCTTTTGGCAAAAAGGGTTTAAGGATCCCAAAAATCTTTTATGCAGTTCTGCCGTGTGGAGACACTCTCTGCGAATCCGCAGAGATCTTGGCTGTCACCGTGGGGCCCGACCCACCGGGATATGAGGGAACGAAGGGGCTCTGCCCCCGGACCCCGCTTAAACCCTTTTTGCAAAAAGGGGTTAAGGATCCCAAAAAAATCTAAAAAATGAATACCCACGTAACGATGCCCTTTATTTTTTTAAGTTTTAGGAGTTCCAAGAACCCTTTTTCAAAAGGGTTCTTGGTGGGGTACAGGGGTAAACCCCCTGTCGTTCTTCCTTACTCCTTCATTCTCACGGGCAGGAGCATGAAGAGGTCTTCGGTAGCGGTATCGTCGTCATTGGGCTCGATATTGATGCTGGTGAGGGGGGAGGACATGGAGATTTTGATGCGGTCGGCAGAGCAAGCGCGAAGGGAATCGATGAGGTAGCGGTTATTGAAGGCGATGGTGATGTCGTCGCCCTCGTGGCCGATGGCCACCTCGTCGTAGGCCGAGCCTGTGCCGGAGGTCGCGGAGATCTTCAGGACAGAGCCCTCGGTCTCCAGGCGGACGTGGGAGCGAACGCTGCCGGCCACCTTTTCCTCGGTAATGAGGGCGGCGTGCTCCAGCGCCGAGATGAAGTCGTCCCGCTCCATGAAGAGCTTGATGCGGTGATTGCGGAGGATGATGCGGTTGTAGTCGATATATTCGCCCTCGATGAGCTTGGAGAAGAAGGTAATGTCGCCCATGACGAAAATGATGTTCTTACGGGAGGTATAGACCGTCACCAGCGCCTCCTCGTCCTTGTCGTTGAGCAGCTTGTACAATTCGCTGACCGACTTATTGGGCAGAATGAACTTGCTATCCTCCGCCATCTCGCCGCCGTCCACGCCCGTGAGGTCGGTTTCGGTGGTACAGGTGGCCATCTTGAAGGAGTCGCAGGACACCATATGCAAACGGCCGTCAGACACCGAGAAGAACAGACCGTTGAGGACGGGGCGCTGGTCATTGACGCCCATGGCGTACATGCACTTGGCCATCATGCCGCGGACGATACGCTGGGACGCGGTAAAGCCCTGCGTCGATGTCAGACGGGGGATCTCGGGGAAATCCTTGGCGGGCAGAGCCGTCATGGTGTGGGAGGAGCGGCCGCTGATGATGGTGGCGCAGTTGCGGTCGTCCACCGTCAGCGTGATGTCGCCGCCGTCCATAACGCGGACAATCTGGCTGAACTTGGACGCGCTCACAATGGCGGATCCGCCCTCGATCACATCGGCCTCCACCGTGATCCGCACACCCTTTTCAATGTCATAGGTGGTCATGATGCAAATATTCGGCAGCGATGCCTCGATGAGAATGCCCTCCGTGGCCGCCAAGGTCATCTTGGTGGATACACCGCTCATCAACGGAGCCACAGCCGCGCAAATAATATCCTTTCGGAATACGATCTTCATATTGGATCTCCTTTTTTGAGTTATTTTTTTCTTGATAGCAGGGGCGTTGCCCCTGCACCCCACCCGAACCCTTTTTGAAAAAGTGTTCGGGACTCCCAAAAACCTTCAAAAGCTCATGGGGAGGGTATGGAATCTATATCGAATCGCAATGACATACCATTGCGACGACATTGTATAGCTTAATTTACGAGGACGTTGCCCCTGCGCCCTACCCGAACCCCTTTTGACAAAAGGGTTCGGGACTCCCAAAAACTTTCAGAAAATCTTGTGAGAGAGGGATCCACAACATTTTTTAAGTTCTTAAGGGGGTTCGGGGGAATTTTCTTTCAAGAAAATCCCCCGATCGTTCTCTCGTTCTCCCATCCGCCTATCTCCAATGTCGCTGCTGTATGCAGCTTTTTGCGCGATTGGTTGACGGCGACTGATCGGGGCGGTTCTTCGCGCGTACGCGCGTCTGACAACAAGAGACTATACATGAGAATACATGAGAATACCAGCAGTAGTATCCGTATGGGGGGTGGAAACTGTGGAAAAGGGAATAATGTAGGTATGACAAGGATTTTTTCGTCACCGACGACATGGATGACATGTGGCAAACAAGGGGATTTTATGTGGACGGAGGTGGAAAAATCCGTCTTGAATGACCCAAAAACGAGTTTTTGCCGAAATTTTTTTTGCCGGGGACACGAATCTTGTCGTTGTGGAATTTTTTTCGCTTTTTTCGGTGGAAAAGAATGCCTTACGTTCCACAGGCGCTTGTGGAGTATTCCGGGATAAATTTTTCGCTCCACAGGCTTTTCAAATCTGTTTGCCTGTTTTCCACAGCCGGGATCCGGGACGGCATCCCCTCCGCATTCAAAAGGATCATTTTCGGAGGAAGATGGAGATTCGCCTTCTCAATGTCGCTCTGCGCATGGAAAAAGCATGATCAATCAAGCCTTTTTGAAGGTCTTGAGGATGTCCGCGGGAATTTGAAGGGGATCCTTCATGGGCGGGCGGGGATAACGGTTCCGTATATTTTTTGGAATTCTTTTACAAAGTATTTTGCATAGGCTGTTGAAAACTGTGTAAAACTCTTCTTTTTCCACACACTTTTCAACAGCTTGTGGAAAAGTAGGTGGAAAATCCACAAAGAGAGTGTGTAAAGTGGGGATTTTCTGTGGAAAACAGATTACTTTTCAACAGCACCCAAGCAACGACATTTCCAAAAAATTCTTTGGAGTTTCAAGAACCTTTCTTTCAAGAAAGGTTCTTGGCGGGGTGCAGGGGCAGAGCCCCTGTTCGTTTCCCCCGTCAGCTCCCCTTGATCTCCTTGACCATTTCTTCGACTTCGGCGCGGAATACGGGATTCTGAGCCATCTTTTTCTCCACAGCCTCGATGGAGGACAGCACCGTGGAGTGGTCGCGGTCGATGATCTTGCCGATGTTGGGCAGGGACATATCCGTCACCGAACGAATGGTGTAGACCGTGATGTGGCGGGCGTTGGCGATATCCTTGGTGCGCTTGGAGCTGACGATATCCTCCCGCTTGATGTTGTATTTCTTCTGAATGGAGGCAAAGATCTTGTCCACCGTTACCGTCACCGGCTCGGCGCCGCCCAGAAGCTCCGAAATACAGCTTCGGGCCAGCTCCATGGTCACGTTCCGCCCGGTGAGGAAGCTCTTGGCGCCCAGCTTCTTGATGGCGCCCTCGATCTGTCGGATGTTGGAGCGCAGATTCTCGGCCAGGAAGGTCAGAACCTCGTCGGGAATGGAGACGTTGACCTGATCCGCCTTTTTCTTGATGATGGCGGTGCGCAGCTCCAGATCCGGGGGCTGGATATCCGCGATCAGACCCCACTCGAAGCGGGTCTTGAGTCGATCCTCCAGCGTCTTGATCTCGCGGGGGGGACGGTCGGAGGTCATGATGATCTGCTTGCCCGCCTCGTGGAGGGCGTTGAAGGTGTGGAAGAACTCCTCCTGCGTGGAGGTCTTACCCGCGATGAACTGAATATCGTCGATGAGCAGCACGTCGCAGGAGCGATACTTGTCGCGGAACTCGTTCATGGCTTGGCGGGAGAGGGAGTCGATCATCTGGTTAGTGAAATCCTCACCCTTGATGTAAATGACGCGGACGTTGTCGATCTTCTTTTTCAGCTCGTTGGTAATGGCGTACAGAAGGTGGGTCTTGCCCAGTCCGCTGGGGCCGTAGATGAACAGGGGGTTGTAGGCCTGGGCGGGACGGTCGGCTACCGCCAGACAGGCCGCATGGGCGAATTTGTTGGATGAGCCGACAATGAAGTTCTCAAAAGTGTATTCAAAATTGAAGGGGGGGAGGGTAGAGCCGATCCCGCCGGGGCGGAAGGAGTTGTCCAGGCCGGAAACACCGACACCCGTCAGCATGTCGCCCGCAGGATCCGGCTCGGACTCGGGCATGGAAACAATCGGAGGCGGCGCCGGCGTTGGTGCCGGAATGGGGGCAGGACGGGCAGGCTCGCCCATCCGTTGCAGGATGCTGGTTTCGTCATTGGGGAGTTGGGGGGAATTGGTGCAAACAAGCTGGAGGCTCACGTCAAAGCCCAGCATCTCCGAGAAGCGTTTTTCGATTTCGGTTTTATATTTTGAGGTGACTACGCGGATCTTGACCTCGGATTTTGACTTCATCGTGACGGTGGAGCCCTGAAAATCCAGCACCTCCAGGTCTCCGAGCCACAGATCGGTGATGGTGTCGCTGAGCTCGGGGCGGAAGGTTTCCCGCACCAGATGCCAAACCTGGGATATGTCGTCGAGATATGCCATTGTTATGACCTTAGCTTTCGCCTGTCGAAAGCTTCCTTTCTTGCGGAATTGGGATACAAAACCGTATTTTACATTCGTCCTTAGCGCGGTGCGGCGGCTATTCCTCGCGTACGCGCGTAAATAAGTATATATATTATATTAT
This sequence comes from Eubacteriales bacterium, assembly GCA_045633025.1. Lineage (GTDB taxonomy): Bacteria > Bacillota > Clostridia > Oscillospirales > CAG-272 > CAMEON01. The sequence goes on from JAZQXS010000190.1 coordinate 16,243, forward strand.
AACATATTATCGAAAAAAAATCAACCCCTTTTTTATGTCATACCTATGTCGTGGGGAATATTATTTTTGGTTCCGGATCATAGACTCATGACAAATTGTAAATTTTTTATGACAATGCCAAAAAGGCCCCTCCACTCATGCGGAGGAGCCAGACCGTAGACCAAACTGTGATTCAACCAATGTGGAAAAGCTTTTTAAGGATTCTTAAGATGCTTTTTCTCGAAAAAGCATCTTATACTATTTTGCAAACAACACCTTAAAAAAGAGTTTACATCCCCAATAATCCAGTGGGGAGGGACCCACGGTGAATGCCAATATCCGCCCGTCAAACAGCAAGTCAACACACAAAATAGTATGTTCTTGAAAGTTAAGGGGATTCTTAAGGACCCTTTGAAAAGGGTCTCTGACAGGCTTGCCTGTCGGACGCCAGGAGGCACGCTCTCCTATTTTACAAACTCCAAAAAGCCCCTCCGCAGGAGCGGGGGGGCTGAATTATGCCTTTTGGGAAGCTTTTGGAAATTACTCGTAGAGCTTCTTCATTCTCTCAAGTCTGTCGTACTTGGCGGCGGCAGAAGCCTCAGCCTTAGCGAACAGAGCCTCGGCGCGCTCGGGGTTGGAAGCAGCCAGACGAGCGTAGCGGTTCTCGGACTTGATGAATGCGGTGTAATCACCGGTAGGAGTCTTGGAGTCAACGGTCAGCTTGTTGTTCTCCAGAGTGGGGTTGTAGCGGAACATATGCCAGTAGCCGGCGCCAACAGCCTTCTTCATCTCGAGCTGGCAGTTCTGCATACCGCCCTTGACACCGTGCATCTCACAAGGAGCGTAGCCGATGATCAGAGAAGGACCGTTGTAGGCCTCGGCCTCGGTCAGAGCCTTCAGGAGCTGGTTCATATCAGCGCCCATAGCAACCTGTGCTACGTATACGTAACCGTAGGACATAGCGATTTCTGCAAGGTTCTTCTTGCCGATTGCCTTACCTGCTGCAGCGAACTGTGCAACCTGGCCGATG